>NZ_JBHMQT010000009.1:0-196198 GCF_042435035.1 Sphaerimonospora cavernae | reverse complement strand
AGGGCACTCCCGCGCGGGCCTTCACCCCCGGCGTGAACGCCGGAGCACTGGCCCGCATTCCGATAGAAAGACCCAACCTTAGCTAAATGAGAAGAAATCTATCTGAGCTTGCCAAGACCCCGCGCGAGGATGGCGGCGGTCTCAGCGACGACCTTGTCATCGCGGGAAGCGCTGGCGGCCTGGCGATTGGTGTAGATCGCCATGACGATGGGAGCGGCCGCCTTGGCGGGCCAGACGACGGCGATGTCGTTGGCGGTGCCGTATGAGCCGCCGGTGCCGGTTTTGTCGCCGATGGTCCAGCTCTTGGGCAGGCCGGCCCGGATCCGGGCATCACCGGTCGTGTTCGCGATCAACCATCCGTTCAGCCGGGCCCGGTCCTTCGCGTTGAGCGCGTCACCGACGGTGAGCGCACGGAGGTCTCGTGCCATGGACACGGGAGTGGTGGTGTCCCGCTTCTCCTTGGGGCTCCAGTCGTTGAGCTCGATCTCCCAGCGGTCCAGCCGCGAAATCGGGTCCTTCAACGTACGGAAATACCGGGTCAGGCCCGCCGGTCCGCCGATCTGTTTCAGCAGCATGTTGCCGGCGGTGTTGTCGCTGTACCGGATCGCCGCCTCACACAGTCGGGCGACGGTCATTCCGTCGCCCACATGCTTCTCAGTGATCGGCGAGTTCGGCTTGAGGTCGTCGCGGCCCCAGCGGACGACCCGGCCCATCAGCCCCGGATCGGAGGTGCGCGCCTTGTGCAGCACCGCGGCGGCGGCCACCGCTTTGAACGTGGACAGCAGCGGGAAACGCTCCTCCGACCGGTAGGCGATCGTCTTTCCGGTGGCCGTGTCGACGGCGTACGCGCCGATACGCCCCTTGAAAGCCGCCTCCAGCGCCCGCAGCTCCCGCCGCGCATCGACCTCACCGGACGACGGCGCCTCCGAGCGGTTGACCACTGCCTGCCCGCCCACCGTCTTCGGGCTCGTGACCGGCACCGTGTCCCCCACGGTGCCCGCCCCACAGGCTGTACAGCCCACCAGCAGGAAGATCGTCAATATGGTCGATGGCGACGCCGACGGGAAGCGGCGGTCGCGGAGTTGTCGCATGCCTGTTCTCGCCCCTCTCGATCAGAGAGGAGAAGCCAAGCAGAGCGACTCAGTTCATGTCTAATACCTGTATCGAAATGACATCGATATCAGTTCACATATGTTCGCAGCTCACCCCGGTATTCGCGGCGCCGATGAGAGGTGCTCTGCGCTCGATGGCGGACGACTTCGCTGCGATCGCAGTATATAAGGTCAGGACGACATGGGGGCGATGGAGTCGACGGCGCGGATCACGGCGGCCAGGGCGTCGGGGTCGCCGGTGCGGTCGTAGACGTCGAGGGCGGTGTCGGCGAACTTGATCGCATGCTCGTCCCCGTGGCGGACGGCGCGGTCGAACGCCTCCTCCCGCTCGGGTGCGGCGGGCAGGTCCTCCCTGGGTGCCGGCTCGGCAGGGCCGTACGCGGCGATCACCGCGGCGCTGGCCGCCCAGGCGGCGGCGAGGCTGGGGCCCCAAAGTGACGTCGGCAGCGCGGGCAGGGTGCGCAGTACGGCCGTGGGCGCGGTAGCGGAATGGACCAGCATGACCGGATTGCCATGCGCATGTGCGAGATAGCGCAGCGTGGCCGCGTTCGCCAGCTCGGCGAGCCGTTCGCGGGCCTGCTCGGCGTCGGCGGCCGGTCTGAGCGCGGCCAGCGACCCCTCCCATCCGGCGGTGTCGGCCAGTTGCGCGAGCCGGTGGTTGATGCCCTGGTTCTGGTCCGGCACTCTTGGCACGCCGGCCAGGGCGCCGGCCGGGTCGGCCGTACCGGAGGGCGCCGCGGTACCGGCGACGGTCTGCCAGCGCGCCGCCCAGTAGCCGAGGGCCTGGCCGAGCTCGGCCAGCCGCATCTCGTCCTCACGGCTCAGCAGCTCACGGACCGCGTGCCCGGTACGGATCACTCCATGGGTCGCCCCCGCCGCGATGCCCGGCAACAGCCGCGGCCACCAGGTCTCCAGCACGGCACGCCACGGCTGCCGCTTCAGCTCGGTTTCGAAGAAGCTCAGCCAGTCGCCGAGACGACGTCCGTCGCCCAGTGCCTCGCGCCAGCCGCCATCGGTGATCGTCCAGGTGCCGCTCGGCAGCTCTTCGAGACGGTCCATATAGGCGTCGAGCCAGCGATGGACGTCTCGCGCGCGCCCATGCCTGACCATCGACTCGACCGCCATCGGGCCGTGGTTGGACAGCCAGCCCTCGAACTCGGGGCCCGTCCGGTGCAACCGTTCGTAGGCTTCTTCCAGCATGCCGGTGTCATCCATAAATCCGCACGTTAATCGGCCACCGACCCGCACGCCTCGGTCCATGGACTGAAGTTTCCATCCATCATTGGACCTAGCCGGACTCGTCCGCCTTCCGCGACCCCTACTTTGCCGTGCCGTGCCAGCTCTCCCAGAGGGCGGCGTACGGGCCTCCGGCCGCGACCAGCTCGTCGTGGGGGCCCAGCTCGGTGATGCGGCCGTCCTCCACGACCGCGACGCGGTCCGCGTCATGCGCCGTGTACAGCCGGTGAGCGATGGCGATCACCGTACGGCCCGCCAGTACGGCGGCCAGCGACCGCTCCAGGTGCCGGGCGGCGCGCGGATCGATGAGCGAGGTCGCCTCGTCCAGGACCAGCGTGTGCGGGTCGGCCAGCACCAGCCTGGCGAGCGCGAGCTGCTGGGCCTGCGCCGGGGAGACCGGCTGGCCGCCCGATCCGACCATGGTGTCGAGTCCCTCGCCTAGTATCCCGCCGAGGGCCTCGACCCACTCCCGGGCGTCGACGGCCTCGAGGGCACGCCACACGTCGGCGTCCGCGGCCTCCGGCCTGGCGATCAGCAGGTTCTCCCTGACCGTGCCGCGGAACACGTGATGCTCCTGGGTGACCAGCGCGACCTCGCCCCGAAGCTCGTCGATCGGCAGCTCGACAAGTGGGACGCCGCCGACCGTGACCGACCCGGTCCGCGGGGCGTGGATCCCGGCGAGCAGGCGGCCGAGCGTGGACTTACCCGCCCCCGAAGGGCCGACCATCGCCAGGCGCTCGCCTCTGCGCACCTCCAGGTCGACGCCGTGCAGCACGTCACGATCCTCGTGGTAGGCGTACCGCACGCCGACGGCCTCGAGATCCTCCCCGGCGGGCCGCGTCGCTCCGGGCGTCCGGTCCTCCGGCACGTCGGCCACACCCAGGAGCCGCGCCATCGAGGCGCCGCCCACCTGGAGCTCGTCCACCCACGACAGCAGCCGGTCGACCGGATCGATGAGCTGCTGAACGTAGAGCGTGGCCGTGGTCACCTGCACCAGCGAAACCCAGCCTTCGATGTAGAACAGCCCGCCGATCAGCAGGGTCGCCACCACCGGGATCACGTAGCCGATCTCGACGGCCGGGAACCAGACCAGGCGCAGGCCCAGGGTGTAGCGCTCGGCCGCGAAGGACCGGGCGATGTCCCGGTCGGCCCGCTCATGACGGCGCCGCTGCAGCCCCAGGGCCTCGATCGTGCGCGAGCCCTCGACGGTTTCGGCCAATCCCTCCGTCATGTCCGCGTACGCGGCGTTCTCCCGCAGATAGCCGTCCCTGGCACGGTTGAGGTACCACCTGGTGGCCCCCCACAGCAGCGGTACGGCGATCAGCGCCGGAACAGCCATCACCGGGCCGACCAGGACGACCGCTCCGACGATGAACGAACCGGTGACAATGGCGATCAGCGTCTCGGGCACGGCACGCCGCACGGTGTGAGACAGGGCGTCGACGTCCCGGGAGGTTCTGGTGATCAGATCGCCCGATCCCGCCCCCTCGATGGTCGAGAGCGGCAGGCCGAGCACCTGGTCGACGAAGTCCTCACGCAGCTCGGCCAGCACCTTCTCACCCAATCTGGACGAGGCGAAGACGGCGAACCTGGTCAGCACGGCCTGCGCCGCCACGAAGCCCGCGATGGCCAGCGCGATCACGTCCACGCGGACGTGGGCGGAACCACCCGCCACGTCCTGAACCAGCTCGCCGAGCAGTCGCGGCGTCACCAGCCCCGTCACCGCCGCGAGTGCGTGCAGGGTCAGAGCCAGCACGAGCTCCCCGGGATGCTTCAGCATCAGCCGCCGTGCGTAGGCACGCACCTGGGCCCGGTCGGCCACCGGCAGGATTTCCCGTGCCACGCTCAGTCTTCCTCTCGGGTCACGCTGGATCGATAGCCGGACGAGGTCGCGTGCAGTCCCTGGTGGGTGCCCTCGGCTCTGACTTCGCCGTCCTCGACGAACAGGACCAGGTCGGCCCGGTCGAGGACCAGCGGGCTGGTGGTGCAGACGAGCGTCGTACGCTCCGCCCGGGCCTTGCCGAGCCGCTCGGCGATGCGCGCCTCCGTGTGCGCGTCGACGGCGCTGGTCGGCTCGACCAGGATCAGGATCTCCGGATCGGCGAGCAGCGCGCGGGCCAGCCGCAGCCGCTGCCGCTGGCCTCCGGAGAACTCCCGTCCGGACTCCGCCACCTGGGCGTCCAGCCCCTCGGGCAGGGCCGCCAAGATGTCTTCGGCACACGCGCTGTAGAGCGCCTGCCGCACGTCCTCGTCGGTGGCCGACCCTGTGATGTCCAGTTCGTCACGCAGCCGCCCGGCGAACAGTTTCGCCTCGTTGTCCGCGACCAGGATGTGCCCCCGCACCCACGCGACCTGCAGGTCCGCGAGCGGCGTCCCGTCGAGCGTCACCTCACCCGGTGCGTACCGCCCGAGCCGGTCGGCGATGGCGATCGCGTCCTCCGGCGCGGCCGCGGCGAGCGCGGTCAGCCGGCCCGGCCGTACGGCGACGCCGGACCGCTCATCGACCAGCACGCCATCGGACGGCGCGTGCCGTGCCGACGGGTCCTCGCGGAGCGTTTCCCGGAGTCCCGGGGCGTCCTGGACCTCCGGCTCGATCGACAGGATGTGGCACACGCGGCGCGCGGCCACATGACCTTTGGTGATCTTGTCGGCCGCCTCGGTGAGCGTCCTGATCGGGGCGATCAGGAACACCGCGTATCCGTAGAAGGCCACGAGCTGGCCGGCGCTGACCCGGCCGTCCAGCGCGAAACGCGCGGCCAGCCAGGTGACACAGGCGATGAGCACGCCCGGAAGCAGGATCTCCGCGCCCGCCAGCATCGAGTCGACCGAGGCGACCCGCACGCCCGCGTGCCGTACCCGCTGCGACTCCTCGCGGTATCGGGCGGCGAAGACCTGCTCGCCGCCGATGCCGCGCAGCACCCGCAGGCCCCCGACGATGTCGGCGGCCCGGGTCGCCAGCTCGCCCTGGAGATCGCGCTGTCGGAGCTGCCTGCGATGGAGCGGCCGCAGCAGCGGGCCGACCGCCGCCGTCACCATCGGCACTCCGACGAGCACGACGATCCCGAGAAGAGGCGAGCTGGAAATCATGATCACTGTCACTGCGGCGATGGCGACGACCGCGCCGACTCCGCGCAGCAGGATGTCCATCGAACTGCCGATGTGCTCGATGTCGGAGTTGCCGACGCTGACCACTTCACCGGTGGACAGGCGTTTCGGGAGCGTGGCGCCGAGCCGGGTCGCCTGCCGTGTGGTGACCTGCACTGTGCGATAGGCCGCCGACAACCAGTTGTACACGGCCATGCGATGTCGTGACGCGCCCGCCGCGGCCTGGACGACGCCGAGGCCCAGCACCGCGCCGGACCACCAGATGAGCGCGTCGCCGTCCTTGGCGATCAGTGCGTCGATCGCCAGGCCCAGCGCCGCCGGGACGAGGGCCTGGCCCAGCCACCATACGACGGCGAAACCGATCCCGATGAGGATGAGACGCGTCTGGCCGCGCGCCACCCACCACAGGTAGCCGATGGGGCCGCGGACGTCGGGAATGCCGGGATCACCGGCGACGAGGGAGCGCATGACCGTTCCAGGCTCGCAAGATCGCAGGTGGGCGGGCAAATGATTTTCCCCGGGGAAGCTCCCCTCCAGAGGCCGACCGCATGGCACGATAAGCATCGGAGATGTTATGAGAATCGACTTCCAGGCAGTTCGCCCGCAGCTCTTCGAGCTGTGCAGAAAGTATGGCATCGCCGAACTGTCAGTCTTCGGCTCCGTCGCGCGTGGCAGGGCAAGGCCCGACAGCGACATCGACCTCCTCTACGTGCTCGCGGAAGGCAACGACATCGGGCTCGAGTTCTTCAACTTCCAAGAGGAACTCGAGAAACTGCTCGGCCACAAGGTGGACGTCGTTTCCAAGGAAGGCCTGCACTGGATCATCCGAGACCATGTGCTCAACGATGCACAGGTCCTTTATGCAGCGTGAGGGGCTCTATCTCGGCGAGATCGTAGAAGCGGCCCGGAGGGTCACGGCTTACCTGGAAGGTGTCTCACCGGAGGCCTGGGATGCTGACGAGATGCGCCGAGACGCCGTCATCTGGCAGCTTTCGATCATTGGTGAAGCCGCAGGTGCCATCTCGGACGAAACCCGTGCGATGGCACCCGAGATCCCCTGGAAACTGATCCGCGGGATGCGTAACGGCGTCGTGCACAGATACTTCAGTGTGGACTGGAAGATCGTCTACAACGTTGCGACAAAGAACGTGCCCGAACTGGAGCATCAAGTGCATGCCCTACTCCGCATGCTTTACCCGGAGATCGCGGCCAGGTTGGACCAGCGGGACTGAGGAAGCGTAGGCCGTAAGTCCCAAGATTTACGGCTTGCCTGCTCAGGGGGCGTCGTCGCCCTGGCACATCACCAGGGCCGTGCGGTCACGCCAGCGGGCCTCGGCATGATTCGCCGGGGGAAGCACGAGGAGACGACCGGCGGACGTGTCGTGCCGCAGGCGCACGGTCGCCCGACCCGGCGGGATCGCGGGCCGCACTTCAGAACCCGCCAGGCCGGCCGGCCGCGACCCCGGTGGCCGTGCCGGTCCCGGCTGCGACGCCATGGCGATCGCCGTGTCCGTCGTCGAGACGGAGATCTCCATCGGCACCATGTGGACGCCGTCTCGCCGCCGCACCCCGGCGTCCTTGAGGACCCGTCTCACCAGGACGCCCGCGAGGCCGTACGTCAGGTGGAGCCATCCGTGTATGTGGTGCTCCTGGAGTCCGGCCGCCCGCAGATCGGGCAGCCCGAACCGGGACATCCCGGTGGTGTCCACGCCGTATCGTCCGTCGTCGTCCACGCGGACGTCCACCCCGACCCAGTCCCGGATGGGAAAGTGCTCCGGCGATGGTGACGTCCTCGGCCGCCATGCCGGGGGCAGGAGCACGGCCCGCTCGGTGTCCAGGAGCATGCCGCCGGTCATCTCGGCGACCCGCTCGACCGTCGCGGCGCAGGCGTCCAGATGCGCCGGCGGCCAGCCCGGCGGGGCCGTGCACGTGACGGCAAGGTGGCCGTCCGTTCCCTCCAGCAGCACCGCGACGAGCGGATCCACGCCGGGCGTGCAGTGCGGACACCTCAGCTGGGAAATGGTCTCGGCGAGAGCGGGATCGCGGCCGTCGATCTCCGTCATCCGGAGGTCGACGCCGCCCGGCAAGCCGTCTCGCAACCGTGCCGCGACCTCCACAGGCAGTGGCCGTTCTGGCGCGGCCGCCACCAGCGTGGCGCTCACCGATGCGGGGACGGGCAGCGGGATCCGGGTGGCCATGGGGTGTGCCTTCCTGTGCGGGAACGGAAGGCACACGTTCGCAGCTGCCACATCCCCGGCCCGGCCCCGAACGCCGCTCTGTGGATAACCTCGGAGCCTTCCCGGGCGGCCTCCGGATATCCCGGATCAGGCGTCGAGGAAGACCGAGGTGTCGAGGGTGAAGTCGACCGGCGCGGGAATGCGCAGTTCCTCGCCCATCTTCACCCGGGTGACGGTCCGATAGCCGTCCTCTGACGGGTCGGTATGCACGCTGACCGTCTTGGGCTCGGCTTCGGGATCGACGATCAGCAGGAGCGGCACTCCGCCACGCGCGTAGACGCCGGGCTTGTCCTCGCGGTCCTCGCGCACGCTGTTGGCGGACACCACCTCGGCGACCAGGATCAGCCCGTCGGAGAGAACCTCCCGGTCGCCCCACAGCGGAGCGTCCTTGGGGCCCATCGCGAAGTCGGGGATCAGGGGCTCCCGGGTCCAGGCGATGCAGACGTCGAGCTCCGGCCAGACGCGCCAGCCATGCTCATCAGCAGTCGGGCCGAATGCCCTGACGAGCTGGCCGACGATCCAGGACTGCCGGGGGTTGCCGCGTGGGCTCACGATCACCCTTCCGTTGACGATCTCGATGTGGAAGCCCGGCATCTCGGGAAGCCAGTCGACGAACTCCCTGATGGTCGTCGGCATCCTGGAAGTCTCGGGCTCCGCGCCCGGGGCCTGCTCCGTCTCGGAAGCCGGCCCCGTGGCTTCCGGTTGCCCTGCAGCCCGGACGTCCTGGTGAACTCGCCTGGATGTCATGACCATGGCCGTACCCGCTTCCGCTCGCACAGTTGTCGTCACGGTGAGTATCACATCGATCCCGTACGGCTACCGCCCGATTCCGTGTTCGGATGGCGGCGGCGACGCGGAAGGCCGGGAGCCGTAGATCGCATGCTGTGGCTGACGCGACGTCCATACGCTCACGCGGGGGCCCTGCCGCGTCTCATGTGTTCAGGAGCCGCTGCTCAACAGGCGCGTTCAGTACTTGTACCAGGTCGCGGCGTAATAGGTGCCGTGCCCCGGGATGTACTCACCGTCGACGCTGACCGGGTAGTAGCCCTTCTTGCCGTAGGAGTCGTGCTTCTTGTTCAGCTGGGACGCGGTCATGCCGTACTGGGTCCACCATTGCCCGGCCGCCCGGTGGAAGACCGCTGCGTAGGTGCCGTCGGGCGCCACGACAAGCTGCTTGGGGAAGTAGCCCTTCTTGTCGTTCTGCTTGATGATTTTCGTCAACTTGGACGAGGTGCGGCCGGTGACCCAGCCGTAGCCTGCCGACGACTGGTGCCAGATCGCGGCGTACCGGACGTCGGAGGCCGTGCCGTACGCGGTGAGCGAGACCAGGGCGAGGCCCTTGCCGGACTGCCGCTTGTCGGTCTTCTTGAACTGCGCCCCGGTCATGCCCCACTGGGCCTGCCAGCCGATGTTCCGCTTCTCGAAGACGCCCGCGAAGGCCGCGCCGTACCCGCCTCCGGAGGCCGTGATGATCGTGGGCGCGTACCCCTTCTTCCGCAGCTTCTTGAGCTCCTTCTCGTACGTCTTCGCGGTGAAGCCGTCGAGGCACCACCACGCGGGACCGCCCGTCTTGGCCCATACCGCCGACAGCCGCGAGCCGGCAACGCTGAGGGAGATCGGGCGATATCCCTTCTTCTCGAGCTGCTTGCCCTTTTTACGGTGCTGAGCGGAGCTGTATCCGGAATATGTGTAGTAGGCGGGGCGGCCCAGCGCCGCCTGGCTCATCGGTGCGAGCGCCGCGCTCGCCGTCACCGCCGCGGGCACCGCCGCCGACGCCGCGGCCGGGACCGCGGTAGTGGAAACGGCCAGGCCGGTCGCGAGCGCAATCGCACCGAGCGCCCGCCGGACGCCAATCGAACCTCTCATGGAAATGAATTCCCACGACAAGGTCAAAAAGTCAACAGCGAATTATTCTTCGCGCTTTCCTGCTGCGCCCCGCTCACATGGCGCGAGCCGCACATCCCGGTGGACGTACGGCTCGCGCGGACAGGAAAGTCCAGTTCAGGAGGTCGACTGGGCCTTCAGGTAGTCGGCGTTCATCCGGGCGATCGCGTCCAGCGGGATGCCCTTGGGGCAGACCGCCGTGCACTCGCCGGTGTTGGTGCAGCCGCCGAAGCCCTCGGCGTCCATCTGCTCGACCATCGCCTTGGCCCGCGAGGCGCGCTCCGGCTGGCCCTGCGGCAGCAGACCCAGGTGAGTGATCTTGGCGGCGGTGAACAGGGAGGCCGAGCCGTTCGGGCAGGCCGCCACGCACGCGCCGCAGCCGATGCAGGTGGCGGCGTCGAACGCGGAGTCCGCCGCGTCCTTCGGCACCGGGACCGAGTGGGCGTCGGGCGCCGACCCGGCGGGGACGGAGATGAAGCCGCCGGCCTGGATGATCCGGTCGAACGACGACCGGTCCACGACCAGGTCCTTGATCACCGGGAACGGCGCGGCCCGCCACGGCTCGATGGTGACGGTGTCGCCGTCGTCGAAGTGCCGCATGTGAAGCTGGCAGGTGGTCGTAGCGCGCTGCTCGCCGTGGGCCACGCCGTTGATGACCATGCCGCACATGCCGCAGATGCCCTCGCGGCAGTCGTGGTCGAAGGCGACGGGCTCCTCGCCGGCCAGGATCAGCCGCTCGTTGAGCACGTCGAGCATCTCCAGGAAGGACATGTCCGGCGACACGTCCGCCACCTGGTAGGTCACCATGCGGCCGCGGTCCTCCGGGCCGTTCTGGCGCCAGATCTTCAGAGTCAGGTTCATGCCGCGCCCGCTCACTTGTAGCTCCGCTGGGTCATCTTGACGTACTCGTAGTCGAGCTCTTCCTTGTGCAGGACCGGGCCGTCCGGGGTCCACTCCCAGGCCGCGACATAGGCGAACTCGTCGTCGTCGCGCAGCGCCTCGCCGTCGGCGTCCTGCGACTCGGCCCGGAAGTGGCCGCCGCAGGATTCGCTGCGGTGGAGGGCGTCGACGCACATCAGCTCGGCCAGCTCGAAGAAGTCGGCGACCCGGCCGGCCCGCTCCAGCGCCTGGTTCAGGCCCTCGGGATCGCCCGGCACCTTCACGTTGTTCCAGAACTCCTCGCGCAGTTCGGGGATCCGCTCCAGCGCCTTGCGCAGCGATTCTTCGGTGCGCTCCATGCCGCAGTAGTCCCACATGATGCGGCCCAGCTCGCGGTGGAAGGAGTCGGCGGTGCGGGTGCCGTTCACGGCGAGCAGCCTGCTGATCTTCTCCTTGACCCGGTCCACGGCCTCGTCGACCGTCTCCTGCTCCACCTGCCCGAACTTTCCGGCGCCGGCCAGGTAGTCGCCGACCGTCGTCGGCAGCACGAAGTAGCCGTCGGCCAGGCCCTGCATGAGCGCCGACGCGCCGAGCCGGTTGGCGCCGTGGTCGGAGAAGTTCGCCTCGCCGACCACGAACAGGCCGGGGATGCTGGACTGCAGGTCGTAGTCGACCCACAGGCCGCCCATCGTGTAGTGCACCGCCGGGTAGATGCGCATGGGCGCCTCGTACGGATTCTCCCCGGTGATGCGCTCGTACATCTCGAAGAGGTTGCCGTACTTCTTCTCGACGGCCTCGCGGCCGAGCCGGGCGATGGCGTCGGCGAAGTCGAGGTAGACGCCGAGGCCGCCGGGGCCGACGCCGCGGCCCTCGTCGCAGACGTTCTTGGCGGCGCGGCTGGCAATGTCCCGGGGCACGAGGTTCCCGAACGCCGGATAAATCCGCTCAAGGTAGTAATCGCGCTCGTCCTCGGGGATCTGCGCCGGCGGCCGACCGTCGCCCTTGCGCAGCGGCACCCAGACCCGGCCGTCGTTGCGCAGCGACTCCGACATCAGCGTCAGCTTCGACTGGTAGTCGCCGCTGACCGGGATGCAGGTCGGATGGATCTGCGTGTAGCAGGGGTTGGCGAAGTAGGCGCCGCGCCGGTGGGCCCGCCAGATCGCCGTCGTGTTGCAGCCCTTGGCGTTGGTCGACAGGTAGAACACGTTGCCGTACCCGCCGCTGGCCAGCACCACCGCGTCCGCCAGGTGCGTCTCGATCTCACCCGTGACCATGTCGCGGACCACGATGCCGCGCGCCCGGCCGTCGCTGACGATGAGCTCCAGCATCTCGTGGCGGGTGTGCATCTCCACGGTGCCGGCCGCGACCTGGCGCTCCAGCGCCTGGTACGCGCCGAGCAGGAGCTGCTGCCCCGTCTGGCCACGGGCGTAGAACGTGCGGGAGACCTGGGCGCCGCCGAAGGACCGGTTGTCGAGCAGCCCGCCGTACTCTCGCGCGAACGGCACGCCCTGCGCCACGGCCTGGTCGATGATGTTCACGCTGACCTGGGCGAGGCGGTAGACGTTCGACTCGCGCGAGCGGAAGTCGCCGCCCTTGACCGTGTCGTAGAACAGCCGGTAGACCGAGTCGCCGTCACCGCGATAGTTCTTGGCCGCGTTGATGCCGCCCTGGGCGGCGATGCTGTGCGCCCGGCGCGGTGAGTCCTGGTAGCAGAACGACTTGACGTTGTAGCCCAGCTCGCCCAGCGTCGCCGCGGCCGAGCCGCCGGCCAGGCCGGTGCCGACCACGATGACGGTCAGCTTGCGCTTGTTGGCCGGATTGACCAGCTTGGCCTGGAACTTGCGGGTGTCCCAGCGCTCCTCGATGGGCCCCTCGGGGGCCCTGGTGTCCGCGATCGGTGCGCCGACACGCCACTCGCCGACTCGCTTGAGGATGCCACTCACTTGATCACTCCGATCGTCACGGCGATGGGCGCCGCGAGGAAGCCCACGACCAGCACCAGCGCCACCACGCCCGCCAGGGCGCGCAGCGGCCGGTAGCGGCGGCCGTTCGCCAGCCCGAGGGTCTGGAACGCGCTCCACACCCCGTGCCGCAGATGCAGCCCGACCATGGCGAGCGCGACCACGTAGAACGACGTCACCCACCAACGGGAGGGCGCGAAGCCGGCGACCATCCGGTCGTACGGCGTGGCGGCGTAGCCCTCGGGGTTCACCACGCCGAAGGTCATGTCGAGCAGATGCCACACGACGAACAGCAGGATGACGATCCCGCCGTACCGCATCACGTGGGTCGCGTACCCGTTCGCCTGCGACCTGCGCCGCACCGCGTACCTGACGGGCCTGGCCCGGGCGGCCCGCCGGGCCAGCGACACCGCCGACCACATGTGCAGCGCCACGGCGGCCACGAGCACGATCTCGGTGATCGTCAGCATCGTACGTGCGGGCAGTGCGGGCTCACCGGCCGTGCGCAGCCATTCGGCGTAACCGTTGAAGGCGTCGGCGCCCAGGAAGATCTTCAGGTTCCCGAGCATGTGGCCGATCAGGAAGAGCACAAGGATGGCTCCGGTGATCGCCATGACGGCCTTCTTGCCGTTCGAAGAGGAGAACAACCGGGTCGGGAACCCGGAACGTCTCCGGCGCGTTGGCACAGGAGCGGGTGCGACCGGCGGGGGGACAGGCGTCGTCGCCTGCCCACGCTCGATCGCGTGGTCAACAGTCGCAGTCATGTCTGCCCACGCTAAGAACGGACATTCCGCGCGTCCAAGTCATCACCGGACTGGTTTCAATAGCCGGAGGCTATGCCCTCTGTCCCGCACCCTTCTGGCGATACGCGCGACCTGCTCAGATGCGAGCTAAATCACACTCCGCCCCGGACCTTCGGCCCTGGCGGTCTCCTGCTGGGCTCCTGATCGGCTCCTGGTAGACCCTGCCTCGGGTCGGTCGCGGCGATAGCCGTACGCTATGAGAAGTGCAGCTCCAACAACTCGCATACTTCCTGGCAGTGGCCGAAACCCGGCACTTCACTCAGGCCGCCGAGCGGATGCGGGTGGCGCAGCCATCGCTCAGCAAGCAGATCAAGGTGCTGGAGACCGAGCTGGGAGCCCAGCTGTTCAGCCGGGCTCGGGGCAACGTCACGCTCACCGCGGCCGGGGAGGCGCTGCTCCCAATGGCCCGCCGCATGCTCGCCGACGCCGAGACCGCGCGGCGCGAGATAGCGGAGCTCGTGGGGCTGAAGAGAGGCCGGGTACGGCTCGGCGCCACGCCGTCGCTGTGCGCCGGGCTGCTCGCGGACGCGCTGGCCCGCTTCCATCGCGGCTATCCCGGGGTGGAACTGCTGGTGGAGGAGAGCGGCTCCCGTGACCTCGTGCGCGGCCTCGCCAGGGGCCAACTCGATCTGGCGCTCATCATCCTGCCGCTGCAGAGTACGGATCCGTCCCTGGTGACCGAGGAGATCCTCCAGGAGAACCTCGTGGTCGCCGCCGCCACGTCCGCCTCCGCCGCCGCGTCGGCGCCCGCCGTCGGCGGGCGTAAGCCGTACGTGCGCATCCAGGACCTGCGCGGACGACCGATGGTGATGTTCCGGCGTGGGTACGACGTGCGGGAGGCGACGCTCACGGCGTGCCGCCAGGCGGGGTTCGAGCCGCGCTTCGCGGTGGAGGGCGGCGAGATGGACGCGGTGCTGCGGTTCGTCGAGGCCGGACTGGGGATCGCGGTCGTCCCCTCGATGGTGTTGAACGGCAGGCCCAACCTGGTGGGGACGCCGCTGGTCCCCCGGTTGCGCAGGACCGTCGCACTCGCCAACCGCAAGGACGTCGAGCCGACGCGGGCGGCCCGGGCCTTCCGCGCCACCCTGCTGTCCTTCCTGTCCGAGGCGGCCCGGGACGGCACCCTGCCGCAGGGCATCGAGACCCGCATACCAGACGCCCGGAGTTCGTGAATCCCGGTGGAGTTACTAGGGTGGGTCGTTGAGGTCGTGATTTTCGTCACCACGCGGCCTCGGAACAGGTGAAACACGAGGTGAACCGAGCCGAACTGCCAGGGAAGTGACGGGAATCACACACGGGAAGAGTGACCCTCCTCACAGTTCGTGATCTGCCCGTCGTAATGTTTCCCCCACCAATGCGCGCACGGCCACAAGCAGTTCGGCGCGAGAGCTCCGGCGTGCGCGGAGTCAGTTAGGTGGAAGGTCTCCGATGACCCAGACAACGGCCGAGAGCCCGGTCAGGAAACAACGCGCGCAGTTGAAGATGCGCACACTTCGTACCGACAGATGGTGGCTGGCCCCGGCGCTGGTGTTCGCCGGGCTCATGGCGTTCCTGATCTACGGATTTTGGGCGATTTTCGACAAGAGCTACTTCGTCGCGCCGTACCACGCGCCCTTCGCGTCGCCATGTCTGGCGACCTCGTGTCCGCCGGAGGCCCGTCTCTTCGGGCTGGCGCCGTTCGGCGACTGGTACACGCTGCCGCCCGGGATCCTGATCCTCGGCCTGCCGGCCGGCTTCCGGCTCACGTGCTACTACTACCGCAAGGCGTACTACCGGGCGTTCTGGCTGTCTCCGCCCGCCTGCGCGGTCGGGGAGCCGCACAAGAAGTACACCGGCGAGACCCGCTTCCCGCTGATCTTCCAGAACATCCACCGGTACTTCTTCTACCTCGCGGTGGTCATCGCCACTGTCCTGTCGTACGACGCGGTGCTCTCGTTCCGCGACAAGGACGGCGACTGGGGCCACCTGGGCCTCGGCACGATCATCCTCGTGGTCAACGCGGTCCTGATCTGGCTCTACACCCTCGGCTGCCACTCCTGCCGCCACATCACGGCCGGCCGGCTGAACCACTTCTCGAAGCACCCGCTGCGCTACCGGGCGTGGACCTTCGTGTCGAAGCTCAACGCCAAGCACCAGCAGTTCGCCTGGGCGTCGCTGTTCTCGGTGATGATCGCGGACTTCTACGTGCGGCTGGTCGCAAAGGGCATCATCAACTTCCCGTTCGCTTAAGGATCTCAAGGTGGAGCGTCACGAATACGACGTCGTCGTCATCGGAGCCGGCGGAGCGGGACTCCGCGCGGCGATCGAGGCGCGGCAGCAGGGCAAGCGGACGGCCATCGTCTGCAAGTCGCTGTTCGGCAAGGCCCACACGGTCATGGCCGAGGGCGGCGCGGCCGCCGCGATGGGCAACGTCAACCCCAACGACAACTGGATGGTTCACTTCCGCGACACGATGCGCGGAGGCAAGTTCCTGAACAACTGGCGGATGGCCGAACTACACGCCCAGGAGGCCCCCGACCGGGTCTGGGAACTGGAGGCGTGGGGCGCGCTGTTCGACCGCACGAAGGACGGCAAGATCAGCCAGCGGAACTTCGGCGGCCACGAGTACCCGCGCCTCGCCCACGTCGGCGACCGTACCGGCCTGGAGCTGATCCGCACGCTTCAGCAGCGCGTCGTCGCCCTCCAGCAGGAGGACGAGAAGCTGCACGGCGACTTCGAGGCGTACATCAAGGTGTTCGCCGAGTGCACGGTCACGCGGCTACTCAAGGACGAGGAGACCGGCGCGATCGCGGGAGCCTTCGGCTACCGGCGCGAGACGGGCGACTTCATCGTGTTCGACACCCCGGCCGTGGTGCTGGCCACCGGCGGCATCGGCAAGTCGTTCGTGGTCACCTCGAACTCCTGGGAGTACACCGGTGACGGCCACGCGCTGGCCCTGCTGGCCGGCGCGAACCTCATCAACATGGAGTTCATCCAGTTCCACCCGACCGGCATGGTGTGGCCGCCGTCCGTGCGCGGCATCCTCGTGACCGAGTCGGTCCGCGGCGACGGCGGCGTGCTCCGCAACTCCGAGGGCCGCCGGTTCATGTTCGACTACATCCCCGACGTGTTCAAGAACCAGTACGCCACGACGGAGGAAGAGGGGGACCGCTGGTACACCGACCAGGCGAACAACCGCCGCCCGCCGGAGCTGCTGCCGCGTGACGAGGTGGCCCGGGCGATCAACTCCGAGGTGAAGGCCGGTCGCGGCTCACCCCAGGGCGGCGTGTTCCTGGACGTCTCCACCCGGCTGCCGGCCGATGAGATCACCCGGCGACTGCCGTCGATGTACCACCAGTTCAAGGAGCTGGCCGACGTCGACATCACCGCCGAGCCGATGCAGGTCGGCCCGACCTGCCACTACGTGATGGGCGGCATCGAGGTCGACGCGGACACCCAGGCCGCCTCGGTGCCCGGCCTGTTCGCGGCCGGTGAGGTGTCGGGCGGCATGCACGGCTCCAACCGCCTCGGCGGCAACTCCCTGTCCGACCTGCTGGTCTTCGGCCGCCGGGCCGGCGCGGGCGCATCTGCGTACGTCAACGGCCTGACCAGGCGTCCGGTCCCGTCGGGTGTGGAGGAGGCCAAGGCCGAGGCCCTCGAACCGCTGGAGCGGACGGGCGGTGAGAATCCGTACGAGGTCCATCACGAGCTGCAGCGCACCATGAACGACCTCGTCGGCATCATCCGCAAGGCCGAGGAGATGAGCGAGGCGCTGCAGGCGATCGAGAAGCTCAAGGAGCGGGCGGGCAACACCGCCTCGACCGGCAGCCGGATCTACAATCCCGGCTGGCACCTCGCGATCGACCTACGGAACATGCTGCTGGTCAGCGAGTGCGTGGCACGGGCGGCGCTGCTGCGAGAGGAGAGCCGTGGCGGGCACACCCGTGACGACTTCCCGACCATGACGGCGGAGTGGCGGCGCAAGCTGCTGGTGTGCTCCGCCGCCCCGGACGGCTCGAACGTGAAGGTGGAGGAGCAGGCCCAGCCGTCCATGCGCGGTGACCTGATCACCCTGTTCGAGCGGTCCGAGCTGGAGAAATACCTCACCGAGGACGAGTTGGCGGAGTTCGACGCCGCGCTCGAGAACGCGGTCAAGGAGTCGTGATGGGATACAAGGCGAAGTTCCGCGTTTGGCGCGGTGAGAGCGGCGAAGGACGGCTGGAGGACTTCACGGTCGAGGTGAACGAGGGCGAGGTCGTCCTCGACATCATCCACCGGCTGCAGGCCACCCAGGCTCCCGACCTCGCGGTGCGGTGGAACTGCAAGGCCGGCAAGTGCGGTTCGTGCTCGATGGAGATCAACGGCAAGCCGCGACTGGGCTGCATGACCCGGATGTCCACGTTCACGGAGGATGAGACGATCACCGTCACGCCGCTGCGGACGTTCCCGGTCATCAAGGACCTGGTCTGCGACGTCTCGTTCAACTACGAGAAGGCGCGTGAGATCCCGTCGTTCACGCCGCCCACGGACGTCAAGCCGGGCGAGTACCGGATGCAGCAGGTCGACGTGCAGCGGTCACAGGAGTTCCGCAAGTGCATCGAGTGCTTCCTGTGCCAGAACGTCTGCCACGTGATCCGTGACCATGAGGAGAACAAGCCGGCGTTCGCCGGCCCGCGCTTCTTCATCCGGATCGCCGAGCTCGACATGCACCCGTACGACGTGCGGGACCGCCGCCCGCAGGCCGCGCAGGAGGAGCACGGGCTCGGCTACTGCAACATCACCAAGTGCTGCACCGAGGTCTGTCCCGAGCACATCAAGATCACCGACAACGCGATCATCCCCATGAAGGAACGCGCCGTCGACCGGAAGTACGACCCACTGGTCTGGCTCGGCTCGAAGATCTTCAAGCGTCCGAGCTGACCGAGACCAAACCACCCCCAGGGGAGACCCCGGCGGCCACTCCCCCAGGGCGTGATCTTGCAGTTGCTGTCACATAGGCCCACTGACCTGCATGGCAGCCCTTTGTGATCTTGCAGTTCCTCGCAGCCTTCCCCCCTGACCAGGAAAAAGACCATCCATGATCTTGCAATTGCAAGATCATGGATGGTTTAACCACAGGCAAAGGCGCATCTCTGCGAGAAACTGCAAGATCACGGAGAGGGTTGTCGCAGGTCGGCGACCATCCCTGCGAGAAACTACAAGATCACGCGCGGGGGTGGGGGTGGGGGTGGGGGGGGTCGTCGGGGCGCGGTGTGGCGGCCGACGGGGGTGCCTGCGGTGCGGGGGACTGCGGCGCGGGGGCGCCGTGCGGCGGAGTCTCGGCGTGGCCTTGGGGCATTGACTGTGCCTGCTGGTAGTACGCCGGGTATCCCTGCGGGGGATACGGCGCCTGACTGTACGCCTGCGGCTGGGCGCCGTACGCCTGCGGCGGGGGCCCGTAGCCCTGTGGCTGGGCCCCGTACGCCTGAGGCGGGGTGCCGTACGGGTGGGGAGTGCCGTAGGGCATCGGGTAGCCGTACGGCGCCTGCTGGGGATACACCGGGTACGGCTGAACCGGCACGAAACCGACGGCGTAGCCCGGCGCCCCCGGATAGGCGGCCGCCTCCGGCCCACCGGTGGTCTTCGCCTGCGGACCGGCCTTCCCGACGGCCGCCGCGTGCGCCATCCGGCGCAGCCGACCCTCGAACACGAGCCACGCGAGCAGGGCGAGCACCACGAGTACGGCGGCGGGGATCGCGAGCTTGTTGGCCAACGCCGGTTTGTCGAACTCCGGCGAGGCGCTGCGGATCTCGTACTGCGCCGATTCCGGCGCGGGCGCTTCGAACGACATGCCCTGGGTGGGCGTCTGCTCGGGTGCCGTGGTCGGCACCGGTTCCTGTGCCGGAGGCGGCGTCGACGCCGGAGGCAGGGAGACGTCCGACCCGTCGTCCGTGGAGCCCGTGGAGCCCGTGGGATCCGTGAGGTCCGAGGTGTTCGGGATGTCCGCCAGCTTTGTCGGGATCGGGGCCGAGACGTCGTCGTGCTTCTGCTGCTCGTCGGCCGTCTTGGTCGTGCTCGGCTGCGGAGGCGTCGGGGTGACCGTGACGGTCGCCGTGACGACCGGATCTCCGATCGGCGTCGGACTTGTTCCGGGCGTCTGGGTGATGGTCACGGTGACGGTGTCGCACTCGCCCGGCCGACACGGCTCCACCGGCGGATCGTCGGCCGCGTTGGCGCTGATCGCCGACCCCACGGTGAGCACGGCCAGCGTGGCCAGAGCCAGCGAGGCGATGGCCGAGGACGCGGCCCTGATCTGTGCGCGTCCCATCACCGCTCGCCCTCCACGATGTCGCGTGCAACCTAGAGTCAAGAAAGATTCTAGTTACGTCAAACGCCCGGCAAAGCCCTTCTAGGTCACGAATTCACCCCTCAAAAGGCTCGTATGTCACAGGAGCTTCTCGACGGCGGCGACGATCGGCAGATCGGCCGGGATCCAGGCGACCTCGTACAGCTCGCGCGGCTCCAGCCAGCGCAGCGCGAGGTGCTCGCGCGGGTACGGGACGCCCGCCGCGACGGCCGCGAGCCAGACCCTCATGACATGCCCGCCGGGCAGCGGCCAGTCCCCGCCCACCCGGCATCCGACGACGATCTCGATGCCGAGTTCCTCGGCGCACTCGCGCACCAGCGCCTCGTGCTCGCTCTCCCCCGGGTCCACCTTGCCGCCGGGGAACTCCCAGCCGCCCCTCAACTCGGGTGGAGTGGCCCGTTGCGCGGCGAGCAGCCTGCCGTCCCGTACGATCGCCGCCCCCACCACGAGCTTCCGCGTCGAATCCATGAACGCCTACGTTAGGTCGTGCCTGAGTTGGGCCTGCACCTGGTCGTTCTCCAGGGGCCGGGTGAAGCCCACGATGTTCGGTCTGTCGCCATAAGTCGTGACTTTGATGGGTCCACAGCGTGTGCAGCGCGCCTCGACCATCTTCCCCGGCGCGACCACCAGGCCCACGTGACCGGGGCGGTCCGCCGACGTGCCCGGCCCGGCGTTGAAGAACACCAGATCGCCCGGCCGTTCGCTGCCCTGCTGCACCCGCACCCCGAAGGGCCACTGCTCGAACGTCGTCCTGGGGATCGACAGCCCGGCATTGCGGTAGGCCATGTAGATGATCCCCGAGCAGTCGAAGGCGTCCGGGCCGGTCCCGCCCCACCGGTACGGCTTGCCGCGCTGGTCCAGGGCATACTCCAGGATCTTCCGCATGACCTCGTCGGAGGCCGCGGACACATAGTTGGTGTCGCAGGCCGAGTCGGCCTCGGGCGGCAGACCGATGTCGCCGGTGACCGCGTAGCGCTCGGCGATCTCCATGACCTGGTCGACGTACCAGGTGGCCCGGTTGTAGACGAAGATCGCCCGTCTGAGGTCGTCGGGGGCGCCGTTGCGCTTGAGCATCTTCGCCGCACCGAGGATGGCGTCGGCCGGATTGTAGACGTCGCCGTACCCGTCGCCGTCGCCGTCGGAGGCGTACCCGTTGATTCCCGGCGCGATCTTGATCTTGGCCTGGCCGCCCCACGTGCTGATCAGGAACTGCATCGGCCCGGCGGCGCCCGCGTAGTTGGTGCCGCTGCCGACTCCCGGCAGTTTCGACCGGCCGTGGTCGGTCTCGCGCTTGCCGATGGCGGCGAGCACGTTCCACTGGACGCCGGTCTGCTTGCCGACCTTCGTGTAGAGCTCGAGATATTCGGCTGGAATGTCCGTCCTGGCCGTCTCCGACGCGCCGGTGGCGATCGTACCGGCCTGTGCGCAGTCCTCCGCGGATCTCCCGCCGAGGAGGAACGACGGCAACGGCGTCATCAGGATGATCGACCCGATGAGCGCGAGTGGGACGATCACGGCCAGGGCGAGGACGATGGCCAGGACCGGCCGGGACCGGCCGCGGGCCGAGATCACCCGGAACGGCGTCTGAAGCGACGCCCGACGGGGCGGCACGGTCACGGCGTCGTGTCCCCGTCCTGGCCCGCGTCGGCGAGTTCCAGATCGTAGACCCGCCAGTCGCTCCCCGCCCGGATCACGGTCACGGCGAACCGGTCGTTCTCGTCCTTGTCGCCGTCATCGCCCGTCACGTGCCGCGCCGAGCCGACGACGAAGACCACCTGGCCGGCGGTCATGTCCCGGATCTTCTTCACCTCCGCCGACGCCCGCGAGACCACCCGGCCGGCGCGGTTGCGCTCCACCAGCCCCGGGTCGGTCATGGCCCGGGTGAGCTGCGCGGCGAACTCGTCCGTGGCGAACGCCTTGAGCCGTCCGGCGAACGCCGCCGGCTCCTCGTCGTACCGGAAGGTTCCGTACGACTCGGTGAACCGGCGCGCGAGGTCCGCCGCCGCGCCGAGCTCCTGCCGGGACAGCGGCAGGTAGGCGTAGACGTCGAAGACGGCCGGGGTGGTCGCGACCTGGCGCGGCACCGGGCTGCGCGTCGCACCGGCGGCCGTCTCGGGCGACCTCGCCGCCGGTTCGATCGCCGCCGTACGGCCGTCGCCGCTCTCCGACCCCGACGTCGGTGAATTCATCGTCAGGTAGAGGCCCACGGCGGCCAGCACGACGACGGCCACGGCGAACGCGAGCCCCTTGCCCCTGTCACTTCTCTGTGCGCTCATCGACGTGTGATCACCAGGTCAGTCGGCGGAGTCCGAGGGCTTGGCCCAGAACGGGGTGGGCGCGTCGTCGGGTGTCCGCCCGCCGCTCCCCCGCCTGGGCAGCCACAGCGGCGGAGCGTCGGACGCCCTGCCGGACGACGAGCCGGACGATGAGCCGCCGGACCGGGAGGAGCGATCCGCCGATCCCCGGTCGCGTAAGCCGCCGCCCCCGAAGATGCCGCCACCGGAACCACCGCCGGAACCACCGCCGGAACCGCCCCCGAAGATGCCACCGGAGCCGGTGGAACCCCGTGACCTTCCGGACCCGTTCGAACCGCGTGAGCCTGAGCCGCCGCCTGAACCGCGTGAGCCACGTGAACCGCGTGAACCGTTCGAGCTGGGCGAACCACTCGAACCGCGGGAGGCCCAGCCGCCGGATCGCCCGCTGAACCAGCCACCGCCCGAGGACGCACCGGAACCCGATCCAGAGCTCTGCCCGGAGCCCGATCCGGACGCGACCGAACCTGACGAGGCGACCGAACGACTCGGAGCGGCCGTGGGCCGGGCGGAGCCCACGGACCTCACGCCGGAAAGGTTGAGCGGAGGGGCCGATCCCGGGCGTGGCGCCGTACCCGCCCTGCGACGGCCGGCGGCCTGAACATCGGCATCCAGCGGCGCGGGTTGGGCCCCGGCCCTGGCGCCCGCCTGCTCTCCCGTCTGTCCCGCCGCCTGAGCAGCCGCGGACCCGGCCTGCCCTTCCTCACCGCGGACGCGCCCCTGCGCCACCGACGCGGCGACCGCGGCCGCGCTGCCCGCGCCGCTCGCCATCGCGGCGGCGCCGATCAACGGCTCGGCCTTGCGCAGGCCCCAACGTCCCATCCGCGCCGCGGCCACCGGAGGCAGCGCGTTCGCCGCACGCGACAGCGTGGGCGCGCTCGCGGCCTCCCCGAGCATCCGGGTCGTGAGCGTGTGCCCGTCCATCGAGGAGAACAGATGCTGGAACGGCCGCCGGTAGAAGAAGACGGCGATCGTCAGCAGCGCCATGAACAGGATCTGCATGCCCCAGGGCAGCCCGGTCGAGATGATCAGTGCGTAGCCGTACACGAGGACGCTCAGCACGACGGCGAGCACGGCCTGGCGCAGCAGGGTGCCGATGACCATCTCCACCCAGCGCATCGCGATGATCCGCCCAGATCCCGGATGCACGCCGATCAGCAGGAACACCGGCCCCAGCATGAGCAGCAGCAGGAAGCCGACCTTGAGCACCAGCAGCGACACCGCCACGAGGAAGATGAGCAGCCCGGCGACCATGGCGGCGATGAACGCCCCGATCGCGATGCCGAGCCGGCTCGTCCAGTCCTTGCCCTGGATGAGGAAGAACACCGGGGTGTTCTCCAGCGGCTTGACGATCTCCTCTTCGAACCGTTTCTGATGGGCGTCGCTGGCCGGCGTCTGGTTCGCGGCCTGCTCGGCCGCATCGATGGCCTGCAGATTAAGGATCTTTGCGCCGAAGTCCTGCACTATGTGCGCTTCCGGGTCGGCGGTGCCGAGCTGTCCCATCAGCCACGGCTTGCAGACGAGCGTCGACCAGAGCGCGTCGGCGTTCTGGGCGACCCCCGGCGTGCCCGGCCTGCCGTACCCCCCTGCCTTGACCTCCGGCTCCGCCCCCGCGCCGACGTCGTCCTTGAGCGGCAGGCACGATGCGCCGCCGGCGCCGGGCAGGCCGGAGAAGGCCGAGTTGACGATCTCGCCGGTCTTGTCGGTCACGGTCTTGCCGATGTTGGTGAAGTCACCGGGGCGGCTGAAGAACCAGACGGCCACCGTGACCGCGAGCACCATCCAGATGACGCCCTCGGTGGTGGTCGTCGCCCGCCTGCGGATCAGGCCGAACCAGGCGAGCCAGACCGCGCCGAGGATGACCACCGGCCGCAGATAGGGCCAGTACATGGCGTCGGCCAGCTTGGTGACGATCGCGTCGGCCGCCTCCTTGATGGGCTGGAGCGGTCCTTCGGTGGCCGCCGCCTCATAGGTGCTGATCGTCAGCCGGTCGACGGCCTTGGCCCAGGAGAAGACCGTGTTGGCCCAGGCGTTGCCGAGCACGGCGGCGACGTCCGAGCAGCCGAGTCCGTAGGTGTGCCAGAACTGGCCGGACATGCCGTACCGCTCGTAGTTGGTGAGCGGCCCCTTCGCCTCCGGCGCGGCGGCCCCGTCACCCGCCCCGCTCCCCGCCGCGGTCCCGGTGCCGGATGCGGCATCGGGTGCGGGCGGGCGGACCAGGCCGTCGATGCCGCCGCCGACCATCTCGGGGGCGAGGTCGGCGGACAGGTCACAGGGCCCGACCGCGCTCGCCGTGCCCGACGGGAAGACGAGCGGCAGCGTCACGAACGCCGCGAAAGCCGTGAAGGCCACCAGGAGCAGGACCAGCCTGCGCCGCCTGCGCCGCAATCGCTTCAAGACCGCACCTCCTGCGCGACCCCCGACCGACCGGAACCCCCGACATCGAGATCGTTTCCGTTCTCGCCTGGCTTTTCGTGCGTCGGATTCGTGTCCAGCCACCGCAGTAGCTCCGCCGAGATCAGGTCCACCCCGATGCGACCCGCCCGGCCGTCCAGATCACGGAACACGCACTCCCCGTTGCCCAGGGAGCGCAGCACCGCCTTGTGCTCCTCCGACGGGTCCACGCCGAGGAGCTCCATCACGTGCTCGACCTCCACCCGCTCGGTCGAGCGGAAAGCGAAGACCGACGACAGGCAGTTGGTGACCTGCTCGTTGAGCAGATCGCCCGCGTTCTGGGACACCAGGACGAGCGCCGTGTTGCGGGACCGGCCCATCCTGGAGACCTCGGGCACCAGCTTGGCGCCCTCCGGCGTGGACGTGATCGCCCAGGCCTCGTCAAGGAAGATCGCTTTGGGGGTGCGCCGGTCGAGCCCGTTCATCAGCCGCCGGGCGAACTGCGACACCAGGTAGAGCAGGGCCACCGACAACCGCTGCTCGTAGGAATAGTCGTCCCTCGGAGTCATGACGTCGGGCAGTGTGAGACCGCCGAGTGTGAACACCGTGGTCCAGCCCTCGGTGTCGATCTGCTCTCCGCCGGAGGGGTCGAAGCAGAGCCTGGCCAGATGCATCTCGGACATCGACCGCAGCACGGCCCCGAGGTTCTTCGACGCGGGGTCCTCCGACCTCTCCAGGTGGTCGACCACCTTGCCCAGCGACGGGTCGGGCTCGTTCGACACCGCGGCCACCGCCTGGATCATGACCGACTCGCGCTCCTCCGACATGCGCGGCAGCAGCAGCCGCAGCGTCTCGCTGGCCATCGTCTTCCTGGCCGCGATGTCGTCGCCGAACGAGAACGGATCGAGCAGGCCGGGTGCCGCCGACCCCAGCGGGATCATCCGCGCCTGGCGCCCGCTCCGCCGCAGGAGCCGTACGAGCGACTCCGCGTCGCCCTTCGGGTCGATCACCGCGACCGTCACACCGCGCAGCGCCATCTGGTAGATCAGCAGCAGCGCGAGCGTCGTCTTGCCGCCGCCCGGTTCGCCGGTGATCGCGATGGCCGTCGGGCGGTTGCGCGCCGCCGCGACCAGCGGATCGAAGTGCACGATGCCGCGCGCCCGCCCAAGGGTCTCGCCGATGTACGGCCCGGCCCATCCGGCGTTCGACTCGTCCACCCGGTCGCCGACCTCCACGGTCGCCGTCGCCATGCCGCCCGCGATCGTACGCAGCGGCTGCCGCTGGGCGTACGCGTTGACCCGCAGCCGCTCCCCGGGAAGGGCCTCGCAGAACAGCGAGAACTGGTCACCGGTGGAGTTGACCACGTCGATGCCGATGTCACGGTAGTGCTCCACGACGGCCTCGACCCGCTGGACGCAGATCTCCTCCGTCGGCGCGCTCACGCTCAGCCGGTGCCATCCGTACACGAAGGGCAGCCGCTCCTTGGTGATGCCGTGCTCCAGCATGCGGGCGGCGTCGATCTGCTCGGCCAGCGCGAGCGGCGCCTCCGCCCCGGCCTCGCGGATGTGGATGTCCATGTCGCGGGCGTGGGCCAGTTTGCGCGCCACGTCCTTGCTCGCCCGCACCGGCGGGATCAGCCGCATCCTGCTGGAGACCTCGACCGGGAAGGGCAACTGGTCGGCGAAGTGCAGCCACGGCTCCCCGTCGGGGAACGCCATGAGATCGGGGAACCGGGCGAACGACAGGTGCGCGACGAAGCTGTCACCCGCCGGCTGCTCAACGCGAAGCAGGGAGCGGCCGTTGTGGATCTGCCCCTCGACCAGCGACTCGATCTCGCCCCGGCCCCACCTGCGCCGCGGCGACGCCGACGGCGGCCGGTCGCCGAGCCCCCCGGAGGCGGCGTGCTGGAACAGCCAAGCGATCTCCGTAGAGGTGGCGTGGCGGGCGTAGAGGGCGCTGGAGGCAAGGGCCCGGCCGAGCCGCTGCGCCGCCTCGGTCCACCGCTCGATCTCGCGGGCCGGCACATGGTCGTCCTCGATCCCGAGCGCCCTCTCCCCGCGCTGGTAGAAGCCGAAGAGCTGGGCCAGCACGCCGGAGCCGAGCTGGGCGCCGCGCGGGCCGAGCCGTACGCCCAGGTAGACCTCCTTGCTCCAGAAGTCCTTGGCCCAGACGTGGCGATACATCTCCTCCAGGTACTCCCGCCAGCCCGGCCCCTCGTCGGAGGTCGTGTTGAGCGCCATCGCCCACTCGGCCGCCTGATAGGCCCGGTGCGCGATCCGCAGATGCACCTCGGCGTCGGGCATCCTGATCGCGGCGAGCGCGATCGTGATGTTGGTGGCGAGTGCCTCACGCTCCTCCGATGTGAGGAACTCGTAGCTCACCGTCGGCAGCCGGAAGTACGCCCATGCCGCCGACTCGGTGAGAAGGACGCGATCGTCGAAGTACCGCACCGCCAGGCGGCTTCGCGCCCTGCTCATCGCTCACTCACCCGCTTTCTCACCCGCGCGTTCTCGGACCCTGTGCGCGTCGCTCGGCCGGTTCGCGGCCAGGCTGCTCACGATCACTCCCGCAAGTGCAACGTACGCCCTGCGGCCCCCCGCGCGAAGGTTGTTGAGGTCAACAGGTCCCGGACGGCCGGGCGCGAGCTCGTCCTCCCAGGGCACGCGGACGATCGCCCGGCACCGGCCGCTGGCCACCGCCTCCGCCTGCTCCACCTCGGGCAGGCTGCGCCGGCTCACCCCGTTGATCACCATTACGCCCCGGCGCCGCAGGTCGGAGCAGCCGTGGCCGTCGAGCCACTCGTAGGTCATGGCGATCGCCTCCGGGGCGTCCGCGCTCGCGGGGGCCACCAGCACGAGCTGGTCGGTGTACGGCAGCAGCCGGGCCGCCAGCGCGGCGGCGGGGTCTATCACGGTGAGCCCGTAATGGCGATCGAGCACGGCCAGCGTCCGGCTCCAGTCGCCGAGCGACGCCCGGTCCGCCAGACGCTGCGCCGCCTGGTCGTCGATGTCCGCCCCGAGCACCTCCAGCCCCGACCCGCAGCGTGAGGTACGCGCGCCGAGGCCGAGGTAGCGGGTCAGCGATCCGGCGCCCTCGAGGAGTGAGCCCAGCCGCTCGGCGGGCTCGGCCGCGATCCGCTTGGTCATCGTGTCGTCGCCGCCGCTCGCGTCGAGGGCCAGCACGCGCTCTGCCCGGTAGCGGGCCAGCGAGTGTCCCAGCATCAGCGCCGTGGTCGTCTGTCCCGCACCACCCGTGCAGCCCAGCACCATGATCCGCTTGCTGTCGGCGAGCGGCGTACGGGCCCGTGCCTCGTCGATCTCCATCCCGTCTGTACGGCTTCCGCCCACGACGACCTGGGCTAGCCGCCGCCAGCCGCCAGCGGGGTCGCGGCCGACGACGGCCTCGACCCGGCGGAGCTTGGGCGGTTCCTCCCCCCTCGCCTTGGGCGGCTGGAGCTTCGGCGGCCGGATCGCCGTCCCCGGGA
This sequence comes from Sphaerimonospora cavernae, assembly GCF_042435035.1. Taxonomy (NCBI): domain Bacteria; kingdom Bacillati; phylum Actinomycetota; class Actinomycetes; order Streptosporangiales; family Streptosporangiaceae; genus Sphaerimonospora; species Sphaerimonospora cavernae. The sequence continues at coordinate 168,466 of NZ_JBHMQT010000009.1, read as the reverse complement.
CCTCCGGCCGCACCCGCGGCGGATGAGCGGCCTGCCCCGGCTGTACGGGCGGCGCGGGCTGTGCGGGTTGAACCGGCTGGATGGGTTGAACCGGCTGGACGGGCGGCTGCGTCGGCCCCGTCTCCCGCTTGGGCTGCTCGGGCCGCATGGGTTTCGGCGGCCGCCCCTTCCTGTGCTGCTCCCGGGCTCTGCGCTGCCAATCGTCGGAATCCCGCCGCCGGGCGGCCTTCGTGCCCGCTTCCCCACTGCTCGTGGGCTCCGGATCCCCCGTCCGCCGCGCTTCCGCGGTGTGCTCCACATCCCCGAGTTCGTCGCTCACGGCGGGCTTGCCGGGATCGGCCACCTCCTCGACGATGGCTCCGGTACCGCGACTCTCGGCGGCATGGCCCTCCGCGAGCCCGCCCTCTATGGGCCGGCTCTCTACAGGAGGGGCCTCGGCGGCGACGTGCTCCGCTGCCTCTTCCTGCCAGGCGGGTCCGTCCGGTCGCGGAGCCGGATCGGCCTGCCGTACGGCACGGCTCTCCGCCGACGCCGCGAGCCTGCGAAGGCGGCGGAGTGCCTCGGTCCCGATGGGCGGCACGTCCGAGACCGGCACGGTCGCCGCCACATCTGACGTCGAAACCTCCGAGACCTGGGCATCCGAAACCTGGGCGTCCGAAACCTGGGCATCCGAAACCTGGGCGTCCAGAGTCTGGGCTCCGGCGGAGGGCGGCGCTACCGACTCCGCCGCCTCCCGTGCCGTGGGCGTCGTCCCCGCCTCCGTGGTGGAGAACGCACGCTCACCACCCGACGCGACGCCCCTCCCGGACGCGGAAGCCGTACGCCATGAGACGGAGGACGGGACATCGGCGATGGGAGCGGCCGCCGCCGCGGCGGCGGCCACCGCCGGACGCACGATGCCCGACGGCACCTCGTCGGCCGACGGCATCGCGGCAGCCGACGAACCAGTGCCTGCCGACGAACCAGTGCCGACCGACGAACCAGTGCCGGCCGAATGGTCGACACCCCGGAAACCGCCGCGGGCAGGACGACCGGTGCCCTTGGCCACGGATCGGGCGGAATGGGCGAGCGCCGGAGGCTCGGCGGTCGGCAACGGCAACCCGGTCACCCGAGGGCGCTTCCCGACCGGCCCCGCCCCCGTGGCGGCGGCCTTGGCCTTCCCACTCGTCTTCCCCGCGGCCCTGACGGCGGCCCTCGCTGGGCCCCTCGCTGGGGCCTTGGCTGTGGTTTCGACGACGGTCGGAACGGCCTGCGGCGACGTGACCCGCCATACCCGGGCGGCGAAGGTGATCTCTTCGGGCTCGCCGATCGGAGCCATGCGGCACCAGGTGCGGGGCTCGGCCAGGTAGCGGAGCTGGGACTGCAGGAGCTCGGTGAGCCGTTTACCCTCGATCACCGGGCGGGTGGAGAGCCAGGTCAGCACGCCGGGCGGCACCAGGTAGACGACATGCCACGGAGGGCCGAACGGCAACCCGACCAGGGCGAGGAGGACACACCAGGGGACCAGCACGCCCACGAACACACCGATCCAGACGATGGGAAGCGGCATGGGCAGCCGAAGGTCGTACAGCTTGTACAGCCGCTTCTCAATGCGCCAAATATTGGTATATGTGGGCAGATCCACCCGATCCTCCTCTCCGCCCGATCACTCGGTCACTTGATGCCGAGTGCGCCCGCGATGGCCTTGGCCGTCACCTCGATGATGTTGGGCACATAGAAGATCACGCCGATTGCGATCGCCAAGATGATGAACTGCATAAATCTGGTGATCTCGCGGGTGAAGAGAAAGAAGATCGCCACTACGGAGACGACGGCGAGGAAGAGCGGGGCGAAGAAAGTCCGGAGGAAATCCGCCAGCCCCGCGGTGTTGATGCCCGTCGTCGGTTCGGGGGAAGGCGCGACGGCCAGATCGTGGACACTGCCACCGAAGCTACCGGAACCGACGATTCCATCGATGAAACTGTCCACCATGGTCTTCACAATCAATTCTCGCCCTCCCGGGGGTATGGATCAGCGATGACATGATCGGGCATGCGTCACCCCGCGGGCCGCTTCGCGCCCTGGACGTCCCTGACGAACCACTTGTCACCCTGCTTCTCGATGGTGAGCCGGTAGGCCTGCTCGAGTCCGCCCGGCTGTCGCGTCGGGTCGTCGATGGACGGGGTCTGCGTCGGAGCCGCACCACCCGAGGCGACCTCCCACACGACGACGGCGGTGACGTCCCTGCTGTTCGCCTCACCCGGCGGCACGATCACGTCCTTCAACTGGGTGAGTGTGAACTCCCCGTCGAAGCCCTCTATCGTCACCCCGTTGGCGACATAGCGCTGCAGATCCACCTGGTTGCCCGCGGCGTACGCCTTGAAGAAACCCTCAAGCTGGGGGCGCAGCTCGGCCTCGGCGGCGGAGTCGCGGTCGGGATCGGAGATCGGGGGCAGACCGGCCGGAGCCGCCTCCGGCAGCAACGCCGGCTTCTCCGACACGACGAACCCGGTGCCGTCGTAATAGACGGGCACGGAGAGCAGCCCGCGCCTGCTGCCGGACTGGTACGACACGGTGACGCGAGCGTTGTGCGCGTCGATCACGCTGATTCCGGCGAACTGGAACGCCCCGGCGGACATCCGTCCATATCCGTTCCAGCCGAACTGCTTGTCATCCTCGTCCTCGGGGAGGAACGACTTCAACCGCTCCGCTCGCTGCTGGGGATTGGCGGCGTCGTAGTTCATGTAGACGGCGGCGAACTGGTTGGCGAACGCGGACGCCTCGGTGACCGGGAATCCCAGGTCGCTCGGGCTACTGGTGGTCGTCGGGTCACCGCCCTGGCTCAGCCGTTCGAACGGGGCACGGACGCCGTTGACGACGATCACGATGATCAGAGCCCAGAGGACGACGCGGCCGATCCAGACGAGCCAGCGGCCTCCGCCGCCGCTCCACCCGCCTCCGCGCCGGGCGGAGACGCTCCGGCCGGTGGTCACCTCGTCAGGGCCCTCCGGAGGGTACGGCTCGGGGTCGCCAGCGATCCGCGGATCCTGCTGGACGTTTGACCTGCGAGCCATCACGCCTCCGCTCGCGCCGATCCCCCCGGCTGGCGCGGTTTCGTCTTACTCTCGATCCGGTTAAGCCAATTCAAGTAATCACCCTAGCGGTCCCGCCGATTCTTCCAGGTGAGCCACGCCCATGGTGCAAGCATCGCCGCGATCGAGCAAACCGGATCCGCGTCCCGCCGAGACGCCCCGCAATCAACCGATCCGCGGAAAAGCACGTTACGCCTGGCCAGCGGGGACATCGATTACCTAACCGCCACGTATTGGTTTCCCCGCAGCTCAGAGAGGTATCGAATGCGACGACGCAGGCGCGGGAACGTTCCGGAACCGCGAGTGGCCCCGCGCCGAAGCACGGGGCCACCTGAACGGACGGCCGGGTCCCTGGGTCGGGTCCCTAGCAGCAGTCGGACAGCCAGGACGCCTCCGCCATCCTGCTCTCGCTCCTCTGTGTCTCGCCTGTGATGCGACGCTCGGACTTCCGCACCTCACGGTTGATGCGTGCCTTGGCCACGTTCGCGTGGTGCTGGATGCGGGACTTCGCCTGGCTCGCCTCGGCCTCGACCTGCTCCTGGGCGCCGAGCGGGCTCTGCTCGCCGCGCTCGAACCGCGACGGCAGGAGTTCGCTCGAGAACCGCGCGCTGCGGTACTGGAACGAGATCGGCTCGCTCACGAACCGTTCGCTCTGGAAGTACCGCGGGCTTGAGAACTCGGGCTGGAAGCTGACCGAGACACTCATCGGCTCGGAGAGGACCGGCTGCGCGATCACGGGCTGCGAGATGACCCGCTGTGCGAGCACCGGCTGCGCGACGACCGGCTGTGAGATGACCTGCTGTGAGATGACCGGCATGGAGACCGTGGACACCTCGGACAGCTGGGACGCCGCCGAGAGCGGCAGCGCGATCTCGGAAGCCGAGTAGGACGACTCGGCGACTTCGGCGCAGTCTTCCCACCCGCTGGTCGCGGCGAAGGCGGGTCCGCTCAGCAGCGCGACGCCGCCGGCCGCCAGCGTAGAGGCGCAGAGAGCCAGGGCGAGTCGACTGGATTTCCGATGCATGTTCCCTCCTTTGGCCCGGGTCGGGCTCAGGCAGGTCAGGACGCCAGGTTTTCCTGGGCCCTGGAATGGCCGAGGAGTTTCCACCCCACTCTCCCGTCGCCATAATGGCGAAAATGATTGATCGGGACAAAAGGGGGTGAATTTCTCGGGCGCAATCACCCCCGAGCGGCCATATTCCGATCCTTAATCGTGCTGTCCCGGCGCGTCTAGGCCACTTGATGCAAGTGTTTCCACTGACATCCCAGGAAGTGACTTACCGTAGGCATGTCCCAAAGATCCTCCAGCACGCTCTTTCTGGGCTCTTGGCGGGCAGGGGAGACTGAGGTTGCTTTCGAGCCGCCGACCGATCAGACCTGCCGCCGGCGGCGGGGATACCGCGGCCGGCGGCGGCGAGGAACCCCGCATGGGCGGTGAGTGCGCTGCCCGGCGCCGCGTCCCCGAGGCGCCGCGCGCGCCCGTGCGACCTCGTGGGGGACGGGGCGAAAGAGCCGGCCCGACGGCAGACCCTCGTGACCGGCCATGAAGCCATCACGCTGACAGAGATCCATACCAGGGCCTGACAGAGGGTTTTTTGTTAGGAAACTTTCCTTTATATTGACCTCACTACCCCCCAGCGAAGGAAGCACGACATGCGCAAACTGTTCGCGCCCCTGGCGGGACTCGCCGTCGCCGCCACATCAGTGGTGGTCATGGCCTCACCCGCTTCGGCCCACGGCTACATCTCGGACCCGCCGAGCAGGCAGGCCTGGTGCGCCATGGGCAAGGTCCCCAACTGCGGGCAGATCATCTGGGAGCCGGCCAGCGTCGAAGGGCCCAAGGGTCAGCGCAACTGCAGCGCCGGCGATGCCCGGTGGTCTCCGCTCGACGACGACAGCAAGCCGTGGCCGGTCACCACGGTCGGCAACGTGGTGAACTTCCAGTGGCGGATCGAAGCCCGGCACTCCACCAGCACGTGGGACTACTACGTCGGCAACGAGCGGATCGCCCAGTTCAACGACCGCGGCAAGCTCCCCGGCTCCACCGTCTCGCACACGGTGGACCTGGGCGGCAGGACCGGCCGGATCAAGCTGCTCGCCATCTGGAACATCGCCGACACGGCGATGGCCTTCTACAACTGCGTCGACCTCCAGGTCGGCCCCGGCGGCCCGGGCACCCCCACGCCGACCCCGAGGCCGACTCCCACCCCGACCCCGACTCCGACCCCGAGCCCCACGCCGAGGCCGACCCCGACGCCCACGCCGACTCCTCCGACGACCCCCGGCGGCGCCTGGACCGCCGGCACGCCCTACAAGGCCGGCGACCTGGTCACCTACAGTGGCCGCACCTACCGGTGCGTCCAGGGGCACACCGCGCTGACCGGCTGGGAGCCGCCGAACGTCCCGGCGCTCTGGCAGGCCGTCTGACCTTTCCTCAATCGACCCGGTAGATCACCGAGTCACCGCCTGCGGGCGTCCCGTGTCCGCGCACAGCACGGGACGCCCGCTCGTGACTCAGCCTGTCGGGATGGTCCAGGCCGAGCGGGGGCGGCGGTGGCAGAGGATCGGCCGGGTCGGCGTGATCGGCCTGAAAGGACCGGAGCAGATAGGCGACGAGCCGGCGAGAGGCGGCCGGCGCAGTGTCTGTGGGACCGGCCGCGATGCCGCAGTTGGCCATGAGAACGAGCGTGAGGTCCGCCAGTTCGAAGTCGGCGCGCAGCCTCCCGGCCGCCTTGGCCCGCCGCGTCAACTCGGTCAGCCCGCGCTCGGCGCGCGTGCGCTCCCGTTCGTAGTCGATCGCGCCGGGGAAGGCCGTCAGAAACGCCGCGGTGAACCCCCGATCCACGACCTGCATGGCACAGACCCTCTCGATCACCGTACGGAAGCCCCGCCATGCGTCGGGGTCGGCGAGAGCGTCATCGAAGATCTTCGCGCATGCGGCGAACTGATCGGCGAACACTTCCGTGACCAGCGACTCCCGGGTGGGAAAGCGCCGGTAGAGCGTGGCCACACCGACCCCGGCCCGGCGGGCTATCGCGGCCATCGGCACGTCGATCCCGAGCTCGGCGAACGCCTCGCGGGCGGCTTGGAGGATGCGCTCGCGGTTGTGCCTCGCGTCCGCGCGCAGCCCCGTCGGTCCGGCGGGCGCGGCGGCATGCGACAACCGAGAGGAATTCGCTGGCATATTTCTCACATTAGCCTAAGTGGAAGCGCCTCTCCGTTTATGTGATTAGCCTGCAAGACATGAGTGAGATGCGCGCGGCGCTGTACGACAGGTACGGCCCGCCGGAGGTTCTGTACGAGGGAACGGTGCCGAAGCCGGTCGCCGGACCGGGCGAGGTGCTGGTGCGCGTCCATGCCACCAGCGTGAACGGAGGAGAACTCCTCGGCCGGGCGGGTCGGGTGCGGCTCGTGACGGGGCTGACGGGACGGGGTTTCCCGAAGCGCATCGGGATCGACTTCACCGGCGAAGTCGCCGCCCTGGGCTCTGCCATGCCCGGCCTCGCACTTGGCGACCGGGTATGGGGAGTGATGTCACGGACTTTCGGAAGCGCCGCCGAGTTCGTGGCCGTACGTCCCCGGCAGTTCGCCCTCGCCCCGGCCGGGCTCGACCTGGTCGAGGCCGCAGCCCTGCCCGTGGGCACAACAGCGATCACCGCGCTGCGGGACAAGGCCCGGCTCAAGCCGGGTGAGCGACTGCTCGTACGCGGTGCGAGCGGCGGAGTCGGCAATATCGCCGTCCAGCTCGGCCGGGCATACGGCGCGCGTGTCACCGCACTCGCCCGGGCCGCGAACCTCGACCTCGTACGGGAACTCGGCGCCGACGAAGCCTTCGACTACGCGACCACCGGCGCGGCCGACCTCGGCCCGTTCGATGTGGTTCTCGACACTGTCGGCACCGAGCTCAGCGCCTACCGACGGCTCCTGGCACCCGGAGGTCGCATGGTGTCCATCGCCTTCGACATCGACCACGCGGTCCCCTCAATCTCATACATCCTCGCGACCACCGCGTTCGGATCGCGACGCGTACGGTTCTTCAGCGGCCGCCCCACCCATCGGCTCTTCGCCGACCTGACCGAATATGTGGAGCGCGGAGCGCTGCGACCGGTCGTGGACGCGGTGCATCCGCTCGCTGATATCGCCACGGCGCATCGCGCACTGGAGGCGGGCGGCGTCCGCGGAAAACGCGTCATCCGAATCACCGGCTAGAGCGGTCATGGGCCGCTGATCGGCAGCCGACCCAGACAGGCGAGCATCACCCCGATCAGATTGGTCGCCAGCGGAGCGGAACGCCACGACCGGCGGCGATGAACAGCCCGGAATGGGCGGTGCACGTGCTGCCCGGCACCACGTCAGCGTGCGGCTCCCATCCGGTTCCAACTCCCACGATCCCGGCCTCTTCGTCCGCGCCCCCTTCGGCCGCGCCCCCTTCGGCCGTGCCCTCTTCGGCCGTGCCCCCTTCGAACGGGGCGGGGGGAAGCCGGGTCGACAGGCGCCCATCGGAGTCCAGGGCGAAAAGCCTGCCGTTCATCCCGCCGAGGGCGACCGCGCCGCCCGACGAACCGGCGGGCTCCCACGTACCGGTGCCGAAAACCTGTCGCCACAGCTCGCCAGATGAGGTGGCCGCCCAGAACGTGCAGTCGGCCACGGCCAGGCCGATCGCGGACTCGGGCGCGGGACCGGCCTCCCGCCACCGCGACTCCTCGAGACGGAGAAGCCTCCCCTCGGGCGTCACGCCGTACAGGCCGAGGGGCACGCCGTTGGCGGCCTCACGCGGCACGGCCAGTCCACGTACGCCGTCGGCCGGGCCGACCGGCTGCCAGGGCAGGTTCTGGCCGCACAACTCCCGTGCCAGCAGCATGCCGTCGGCGCTCACCGCGTACAGCGTCCGGCCGAGCACCGCGAGCGCCAGCAGGTCGGAGGTCGGGCCGATCACGTCCCAGTGTCTGCCGTCCGCGGACGACAGCCGATCGATCACGTTGCGGGTGATCCGGTCGACCACCGGGTCATCCATTCCGTTGCCCCAGTTCACCGTGGCCGCCGTGAAGACGGTCCCGAGGCCGCTGGTGAACACGCCCATGGTGGCCATGCCGCCCTGGCCGTACGAGTTCCAGTGCCGAAGGTCGGCGGTGGCGAGGACGACGAACGACGACGGGGTGCCGTCGCGTCCGGTCACCCGGGGCACCCCCGCCACCTCCGTGAATTCGGCGGCGTCCGTCTCATAGCCCAGGCAGCCCTGGCCGAACTTGTCGCCGTCGGTCAGCCCCGTCCCCTCGAACACCCAGTGGGCCGCGAAACGCGTGCTGTAGGACTCCTCCAGCATCCGCGGCATGTACGGTCCCCAGGCTCCGGCGCCCGCGCGGAAACTCACCCCGGTCAACGTGTTCTCCGGGCGATTCACCGGCGCCGCCGACCATTCGACGGTCGTCAGGCGCGGGTCGACCGCTGCCCCATCCGATGCGGTTCCGGCGGAGGCGGCCATCGGGTCGGAAACCGCGTCCCGGTAGCAGACCATGGTGCGGCCGCCGTCTTCGAACCTGATCTGCCACCAGCAGGTGTTGCCGGAGAAGAACGCGACGTTGCCGCCGCGCCGTACGAACTCCTCCACGGCGTCCCGCATCCCCATCGACCAGTACTCGTCGTGCCCGTTGACGATCAGCATGCGGTGCTGGGACAGCAGGTCCAGGCCGTCGTGCAGGTCGAGGTTGGAGCACCAGGCGACGTCGTAGCCGGTGCGGCGCAGCCAGCGCGTCAGCCCCTCCTCCCAGCGTTCCGGGGAAGGTCCGCCGCCGGGCCGGTCGAAGGTAACGCGCGCGGCCCGGGTGGCCGACTCGGTCCAGTAGATGCTCTGGCCGGGTTCACCGGCCCGGTTGTACGCCTGCCAGGTGGTGAACGGGACGCTCAGCAGCACCGGCGAGCTGGGAACCGCCTGCCGTACCACGAAGTAAACCTCGTTGTCCGGGCACGGCGCGTTCCCGGGCAGCGTGCGGGGCCACGGCACCTCGGGACCGAAGCGGGCGCGATACAGCGAACTGCGCCAATCGGCGGGGATGTCCAGTTCCCACCGTGGTGCGGACGCGATGCCTTCGAACACCACCCGGTCGTCGGTGGCGTCGGTCACCACCACAGGCGCCCCCCGGTCGAGGACGAAGCCGAGTGAGGCCCCCTGCGGGCAGGAGGTCGCGGTGGCGTAGGCCCGTACGATCATCGGACGGCCGCCCCGACGAGGAAGGACTCCAGCTCCAGCAGAAAGCGCTCGATGTCCGGCCGGGACAGATACCGTGTGTCGGCGGTGAGCGAGACTCCGTCCACGGTGAGGTGGACACAGAAGCGGCAGTTCAGCTTTTCCTGACTCATCGGCCACGACAGCGAAGTCCGGGCCAGTGCCGTCGTAATCTCGTCGGGGTCGCATGCGACGGGTCCGGGGTCGGCGAAGCGCATGTCGTTGAAGCAGCAGTACGGGCGGATCGACTCACCCCGCTCCAAGTCGATCGTCGTGGTGACCCGGTTCCGGTCGGCAGGGTCGTGGTAGGCGCTGCGATAAGCGCGCAGGGCGGCGGGTCCGGCGGCTCGCAGCAGATCGGTGAAGGACGCGCCTCCCGCGCCGCCGAGATCGAGGTCGAGCGTGAACAGACCCTCCTGCGACATCGTGGTGACGATGTCCGCGGTGCCACGTCGGACTCGGTTGGCGGAGATCGGCAGCATCGCACACGTCTCATGGCCGGTGAACCGGCCGACCAGTGCCGCCACGGCCGTCAGCAGCACAGTCGAGGTCGAGGCTCGGCGAACGTGAGCGATCGACCGGACCGCGAGCTCCAGAGCCGGGGAGCGCAGCAGCGCCCGCCAGATCGGCGGGTCCGCGGCGGAGCCGGTCGGTGCGGAGAACATCGTCGGGGGGATGCGCCGGAATTCCCGCTCCCAGTGCGCCGCGGCCGTCTCCGCCGCCTTCCGCCCCTCCGGGCCGGCCTGCCAGCGGGCGAGATCGAGCGGCTGCAGAGCACCGGGTCGCCGGATGGCGCCCCCTCCCCGGTCACCCCTGAGCAGCAGCATGCGCAGGTCGCGCAGCGCGATCTCGGCGCCGAACCCGTCGGCGGCCAGATGACAGAAGACCAACACCACGTGGGTGACTCGATCGCCGTCGAGGACCAGCGCCACCCGCAGGGGCCACTCACCGACGTAGTCGAACGGCCGCGCCGCCAGCTCGTCCAGCACCCGGTCCGGGTCGTCGTCGGTGATCACGACCGGCAGCCGTCCCCGCTCCGCCAGCCGCTGGTACGGCTCGCCGCCCGCTTTATCTGGCAGGACTTCACCGGGCAGGCCGGGCTCGCTCAGCCGGGTCCGCAGCGCGCCGTGCCGTTCGACCAGGGCGGCCAACGCCGTACTCGCCTCGGCGACGGTACGACGGGGGCCCGGCACCTTCAGCACGTGGCCGAAGTTGAAATAGTGATCGTCTGGAGCAGTGCGCACGATCGTCTCCCAGATGGCCCGCTGGCCCCAGGTGAGCGGCGCGGTGAGCGGCGCGGCGCCGGAGTCCGGCCCGGCGAACTCGATATCCAGGGTGTGGTCGGCAACGCTCATCGGGAAGCCAGGTACCCGGCCAACCGGTCGAAGTCGTCGAGCAGTTCCATACCGTCCTCGCTCAGATCGAACTCCACCCCGAACTCCGACTCGATCGCGTCGATCAGTCGCAGCAGTGCGATCGACGTGACGCCGAGCGCCGACAGCGGCACGGTCGCGGCCAGCACCTCATCCGGCGTGACGGCGCCGTCGGAGGACTGCGCGATGAGTTCAGCCAACCTTTTCTTGATCACGTCAACTCCCTGGCGAGGCGTTCCGCCTCTTCTTCGGACATCTGATCCAGCTCGGCGATCAGGAGCTCCTCAACCGCCCGTGCCAGCCCTTCGACCGTGGGTTGGGTGAACAGGGTGCGGATCGGCAGCTCCAGGCCGATCATGCCGCGTAACCGGGCGACGATCCGTACGGCGAGCAACGAGTGGCCTCCGAGCGCGAAGAACTCGTCATAAGCGCCGACCTTCTCGACGCCGAGCACCTCGCCGAAGACCTCGGCCACCAACGCCTCGGCGTCGGTGCGGGGCGCGACGTACGCCTCCCGGTGTGCCTCCGGAGCGGGCAGCGCGGCCCGGTCCACCTTGCCATTCGGGTTCAGCGGCAGCCGGTCCAGCCGCGCCCAGGCGGTCGGCACCATGTGCGGCGGAAGCGCCGCACCCGCGAACTCGGCCAGTTCGGTGAAGGCGGCAGGACCGGTGACGTAGCCGACCAGCGTGTCGCCGAGCGCGACGACCGCCGCCTCGCCCACCTCGGGGTGGGCGAGCAGCCGCGCTTCGATCTCGCCCGGCTCGATCCGGAATCCGCGCACCTTCACCTGGTCGTCGAGCCGGCCCAGAAACTCCAGCTGCCAGGGCTCCGGCTGCCCAGGCCCCGGCTGCCCAGCCGGCCGCCACCGCACCCGGTCGCCGGTCCGGTAGACGCGCTCGCCGTACCGGTCGACGAATCGGTCGGCGGTCAGCGCGGCGGCCGACTCGGTGTCGCCGAGGTAGCCCCGGGCCACACCGGTTCCACCGATTGCCAGTTCCCCCGCCGCGCCGGGCGGTGCGAGCCGTCCGGCCGCATCCAGGATGAGGACGCGGGTTCCGCCGATGGGCCTGCCGATCGGCGGACGTCCGGGTGAGCCGTCCAGCTCGGCGAGCGTAGCGATGATCGTCGCCTCGGTGGGGCCGTAGGTGTTGACGAGCCGCACCCGGCCGCCGAACCGCGCCTGCCATCGGGCCACCGCGGCCTCGTGCACCTGCTCCCCGCCGAGGATGACCAACCGCAGCTCCGGCGGCCAGGCGATCGAGTCGATCTGGTCGACCAGGTGGTGCCAGTAGGCGGTCGGCAGGTCCAGGACGGTGACGCCTTCGAGGTGGTCGGTGAGAGTGACCGCACCATCCGGCAGTAGCTCCAGGCAGGCCCCGGCTGCCAGCGTCGGATAGATCTCCTCGGCGTGCGTGTCGAAGCCGAGCGAGGCGAACTGCACCATCCGGTCCCCCGGCCCCAGGCCGTACTCCCGGCGCATCCACGCGACTCTGGCCGCGAGGTTGCGATGTTCGACGACGACACCCTTCGGCGTCCCGGTCGAGCCGGACGTGTAGAGCACGTACGCCGCGGCGTCGCCCCTGACCGGCACGGGTGTGGGGCTGCTCGCGGGGACGGCCTGGGCCGGGTACGCGACCGGCACAGCCGGCGGCAGACCGCCGTCGGCATCGGTGGAGGCCGGATCAGCGGCGGACAGCACGAGTACGGCTCCGCTGTCGGCGAGCATGAACGCCAGCCGCTCCCGTGGATATCCCGGGTCGAGCGGCAGATAGGCCGCCCCGACGCGCCAGACCGCGAGCAGCGCCGCGATCGCGTCCGGCGTCCTGCCGAGGTGGACCCCCACGATGTCGCCGACTGTGACGCCGTGCGCCTGGAGCAGCGCGGCCAGCTCATCGGCCCGCGCGTCCAATTCGCCGTAGTCGAGGCCACCTACCGCCCGCGCATGCCGATGTGCGCTTACCGCCGAGGCCACCAGTTCCGGCACGTACGGCTCGGCGGAGACATCGGGCCCTTGGCCGATCTCCAGGAGTCGTTCCTCCTCCGCCGTGGTGATCAGCCGCGGCGACGCGGAACAGTCCTGCCGCAGCACTCGCTCCAGCCCGTCGGCCATCACCTCGATGGTGCCCGGATCGAACAGCGCGGCATCGTAGGAGAGCACGACGAGTAGCTCTCGCTCGTCCTGCCAGGCCTCCAGCATCAGGTCGAACTTGACCTGGTCGAAGCCGTGCGCGAACGGCTCGGCCGTAAGCCCGGAGAAGTCCGTCGGGGTGGTGTCGGTGTCCTGGTTGTGCAAGATCGCCATCGTCTCGAAGGCGGGGATGCGCAGCCGTTCGAACGGGATGCCCTGGTGTTCGAAGGCCGACAGGACCGTGTCGCGGGTCCGCTCCAGCAGCTCGCCGAAGCTCGGGCCCCCGTCGGACGACCCGCCGGACGACCCCGCGGACAGGTCCGTTCGGATCAGCAGGACGTCGGCGAAGTAGCCGACCACCGTTTCGAGTTCGACCCGGTCCCTGCCTGAGGTGACGGTGGCGACGGTGATGTCGCTACGGCCGCTCCACGCGGCGAGCAACGTCTGATAGGCGGCCAGCAACGTCATGAACAGCGTCGCGCCGCGTTCCCTGCCCCGCTCGACCAGCTCTGCCACGTCGTCGGCGGGAAGCCGGAACGTGTGGAAGCCGCCCTTCCTGGCGGGCGGGGAGGTGCGCGGCCGATCAGCCGGCAGATCGAGCTGGGCGGCGCCGGCCAGCCGCTCACCCCAGTAGGCGGCCAGTTCGTCCAGCTCGTCCTGGCTCCGGTCGCGCTGCCATCGGGCCACATCGCCGAACTGCAGCGGCACCGGGCCGAGCCGTTCGCCGGAGTAGAGCCGGGCCAGCTCGTCCAGCATGACGTTCAGCGACCAGCCGTCGCCCAGGATGTGGTGGAGGACCACGCACAGCACGTGGTCGTCGGCGCCGAGCTCGATCAGCGTCACGCGCAGCGGCGGACTCGCGGCCAGGTCGAAGGGTGCGTTCGTCCGCTCGGCGACCAGCGCCTCGGCCTGCGCGACATCGGTGGCGGCGACGGCCTCGACCGGCACGGGCCCCGGTGGATCGATTTCCGCGACCGGAACGCCGTCTACCTCCGGGAACCTCGTGCGCAGGCTCTCGTGCCTGGCGACCAGCGCGGACAGGGCCTGGTCCAGGGTGGTGCGGTCCAAGGGGCCGCGCAACCGGCGGACGAGCCACATGTTGTACGACGCGTCGCCGGGGTCGAGCCGATGCAGGAACCAGAGCCGTTCCTGGCTGGGAGAGAGCAGCGCGGGCTCTCCGGCGGGGCGGGGGCGTGGTCCGTCGTCGCTCCCGGTCGAGGCCCGGTCCCACGCGGCGAACCCCGGCTCGGCGATGGTCTCGAGCACCTCGGCCAGCGCGGCGACGGTCGGACGGGTGAACAGTTCGCGCACCGGGATCCGTACCGGCAGCCTGGCGGTGACCATGGTGGCCAGCAGCGAATGCCCGCCGAGCGCGAAGAAGTCGTCTTCGGCGCCGATGTCCTCGATGCCGAGCACCTCGGCGAAGACGCCGGCCACCAGCCGCTCGGCCGGGGTGCGCGGCGGAGTGCCCCGCGTCCTGGTGGGCTCCGGGTGGGGCAGCGCCTTCCGGTCCACCTTGCCGTTCGGGGTGAGCGGTAGCGCGTCGAGCGTCACAACGGTCGCGGGGACCATGTAGCCGGGTAGCTGTCCGGCGACGTGTCGCCGGAGGTTCCACGGATCGCCGTCTCCGGTCGGAGCCTCGGCATCGGCGGGGACGACGAAGGCCGTCAACAGGTCGTCGTGTATGGCCACCACGGCCTGGCGCACGGCGGGATGGGCTTCGAGCACGGACTCGATCTCACCCGGTTCGATCCGGTGCCCGCGCAGCTTGACCTGGTTGTCCGTGCGGCCGATGAACTCCAGCGTGCCGTCCGCCGACCATCTGACGACGTCGCCGGTGCGGTAGACCCGTTCGCCGTCGTGTCGTACGAACCGTTCGGCGGTGAGGTCGGGGCGTCCGAGGTAGCCGGTCGCGACCCCGGCGCCACCGATGAGTAGTTCGCCGGGCACCCCGATCGGCACCCGCAAGCCTTCGGCATCGACGACGTGGATGGTGGTGTTGACGATCGGATGGCCGATCGTCACCCGCTCGGGGCGCTCGGGCACCTCCCAGGAGGTCGACCAGATCGTGGTCTCGGTGGGGCCGTACATGTTGATGAGCCTGTGTACCCGTGCCCGCAACTCGGTCGCGAGCGCGAGCGGGAGGGGCTCGCCGCCGACGAGGGCCACCACCGGCGGGAGGTCACCCGTGAGCAGCACCCGCCAGCCCGACGGGGTGGCCTGTACGTGGGTCACTCCCGTGTCTGCGATCAGCCTGGTGAGGGCCGCGTCGTCGCGCGCCGTGTCCGCGCCGGCGACGACCAGGCGGCCGCCGGTGACCAGCGGCAGGTAGAGCTCCAGCGCGGAGATGTCGAACGACAGCGAGGTGAGCGCGAGCCAGACGTCCGACGGCTTGGAGCCGACGAGGTCGCGCATCCCGAACAGGAAGTTGGCGAGCGCGCCGTGCGGCACCATCACCCCCTTCGGCCTTCCGGTGGAGCCGGAGGTGTAGAGCACGTAGGCGGTGTCGTCGGGCGACGGCCGCTCGACGGCTTCGATTCGGGCCGAGGCGACGCCCCCAAGCGGATCGGCGTCGGCCAGGTCGGCGTCGGTCAAGATCCGGGCCGCGTCCGAGTCCTCGATCATGTACTCGACCCGGGCCGCCGGGTAGTCGGGGTCCACCGGCAGGTAGGCCGCACCCGACATGGCGACGCCGAGCAGCGCGACGACCATCTCCGGTCCGCGCGACATGCGCACCGCGACCACGCGGCCGCGCCCGATGCCCTCCTCGCGCAGCCGTGCCGCCAGCCCGGCGGCCCGTCCGGCCAGATCAGCGTAGGTCAGATGATCGTAGTTCGGCTTCCACCCGGTCGGCGATGTGCCCTCGAAGACCACCGCCACCGCGTCGGGTGTGGCGGCGGCCCGGTTGAGCACCAGGTCGACCAGGGTGAGTTCGGGGAGCTCGACCGCGGTGTCGTTCCATCCGTCGAGCCGGGTGCGTTCGGGCCTGGCGAGCAGGTCGAGCCGCCCCACGGGCAGCGAAGGATCGGCGACGGCGGCGGCGAGGAGCACGAGGTAGCGCCCCATCATCAGCTCGACCGTCTCGTGGTCGAAGAGTTCCTCGCTGTAGATGGCGACGCCGAGCATGCCGTCGTCGTCCTCGTCGTAGAAGTCGAGCGACAGGTCCACTCTGGCGGAGTGCCAGCCGAGCGGGAACGGCTCGGCGTCCAGTCCGGGCACCGGGTCGGCCACATCGCCGTGGGTGTGCAGCGCGAACATGGTCTGGAACAGCGGGGTCCTGCTCGGGTCGCGGACCACGCCGAGCTCGCCGATCAACCGCTCGAACGACACATCCCGATGGGTGAGCGCACCCAGGACCGACCGGCGGGTACGATGGAGCAACTCCGCGAAGCTCGGCGAACCGGACAGGTCGCAGCGAAGCACCATGGTCGTCGACAGATAACCGATCATCTGCTCCAGCTCGGTGCTGTCGCGCCCGGCCGAGGGGGTGCCCACGCAGAAATCCAGCTGTCCACTGTGCCGGTGGAGCAGCACCTGATATGCCGCGAGCAGCAGCATGTACGGCGTGCAGCGCGCCCGGCGTGCCGACTCGGCCACCTTCGCGGCCAACTCGGGCGGGATACGGAACCGCACCTCACCGCCCGCCGTGCCACGCTGGGCGGGCCGAGACCGGTCGGTGGGCAGTTCGAGCACGGGAGCACCGGCCAGTCGCGACACCCACCAGTCCAGGTCGGCCCGGTGCGGATCAGCGGAGTCTTCGCACCCGAGCACGTGATCGCTGTACTGCGGCGGGAGCGCCCCGGGACGGGCCCGGCCCGCGTAGTGGTCGGCGACCTCGGCCCTGAGCACGTTGAGCGACCACCCGTCACCATTGATGTGGTGCAGCACGACGCAGAGTACGTGGTCGTCGGGGCCGAGCCGGACCAGCGTGATCCGGAATGGCGGCCGCTCGGCGAGGTCGAAGGCGGCGTTGGTCCGGGCGCCGACGATCCGTCTGGCCTCGTCCTCCGACCCCGCCGTGACCTGCTCGACGGTTATCGGAGTCGGAGGACCGACGACGGCCGCCGGTCGCCCGTCGACCTGGACGAACCGCGTGCGGAGCGCGTCATGTCTGGCGGCGACGGCGGTGAACGCGGCTTCGAGAGCCGGGATGTCAAGCCGGCCACGTAACCGGTACGCGTAGGCGGTGTTGTACGAGGAATCGGCCGGATCGAGCTGGTTGAGAAACCAAAGACGTTCCTGACCATGGGAAAGCGGACCTCTCTTCACGTACCTCTTCCCCTAAGCAGGTCGTTTTCGGAAAGACTCTTTACTGTTTTCGGGTGGCCGCAGTTTTCCACGGACCTTCGGCGGTTCGCAAGGATCGGGCGAGGAATGACTCCCCGGCCGGCCGACGCGGGAGACTTGCCGCACGCGGCGGGCTCGTGCCACACTGACGACCGATCATTAATAGGAAAGTTTCCTATTAGAGGTCGTGTCGGCAAGCGTGCACCCACATTGCCGCATGCCCTATGAGCTGGGAATTCTCGTCCCCGTTTAGGTACAGGCGCGTGCCCGCGCTCGACCATTTCCCGGGGGGGGTTGATGGTGAGCATAATTCTTCCCGGCCTGCTCAGAGAGCGGGCCGCCGCCGATCCCGATGAGATCGCGATGACCGTCCACGGTCGCGGCTCGCTGACCTTCGGCGAGTGGGAGCGCCGATCGTACGGCTTGGCCCGCGCGCTGCGAAGTCGGGGGGTGGAACCCGGCGATCGGGTGGGCCTCGTGTTCGGCAACGGCGCCTGGCTGGACTACTCGGTCGCGTTCTTCGGCGTGCTCCGGGCGGGGGCGGTGGCCGTACCGATCTCCGACCGGTCGCCGGACGCCGACGCGATGCTCGCGCACTGCGGCGCCGCCATGGTGCTGCGGCCGGGCGAGGTGCCGCCGTACACCGAGGACGGCGGGGGTGAGGACGACCTTCCTCCGGTGGGGGCCGGTGATCCGGCACAGATCCTCTACACGTCCGGCACCACGGGCCGCCCCAAAGGGGTGGCCGCCACCCACGCGAACCTGGCCTACGGCTGCGGAGGCCGCCGTAAGCCGTTCATGCACTCCAAGCACCTGGCCCACGCCTTCCCCATCGGGACCAACGCCGGGCAGTGGATGCTGGTCAACGCGGTGGACGCGCACCCCGAGGTGGTCACGCTGCCGCGTTTCACCCCCGGCAGGTTCGCCGCGCTGATCGAGCACTACCGGGCGGGCACGGTCTTCGTGGTCCCCGCCATGGCGATCGAGATGCTCGCGGCCGGAGCGCACACCGGCCACGACCTGTCGAGCGTGCTGCTGCTCGGCTCGGCGGCGGCGCCGCTGCCCGCGCGGGTCGCGAGCGATCTCGGCACCGCGTTCCCCAACGCGACGATCACGAACTACTACACCTCGACCGAGGCCGCGCCCGCGCAGACCGTCATGATTTTCGATCCGGACCGTCCATCCAGCGTGGGTCGCCCGGTCTCCGGAGGAGCCGTCCGGATCGCCACGGCGGACGGCGAGGCGCTGCCCCCCGGGGTCACCGGCGAGGTGTGGATGCGCTCACCTACCGTTACCCGCGCCTACTTCGGCGACGAGGCCGCCACCGGCGAGGTCTTCCGCGGCGGCTGGGTAAGGATGGGAGATCTCGGATACATCGACGACGACGGCTACCTTT
Source organism: Sphaerimonospora cavernae (assembly GCF_042435035.1). Lineage (NCBI taxonomy): Bacteria > Bacillati > Actinomycetota > Actinomycetes > Streptosporangiales > Streptosporangiaceae > Sphaerimonospora > Sphaerimonospora cavernae. The sequence goes on along the minus strand of NZ_JBHMQT010000009.1, from coordinate 149,988 downwards.
ACCTGGTCGACCGGGAGAGCGACGTGATCAAGACGGGCGCCTACAAGGTGTCCACGATTCACGTCGAGGAGGCGGTCCACCGGCACCCCGACGTCGTCGAGGCGGCCGCGTTCGGGGTGCCCCACCCCACCCTCGGCAAGGCGGTCGCGGTCGCCGTCGTCGGCGCCGTCTCACCCGAGAATCTGCGGATCTTCCTGAAGGACCTGCTGGCCCCACACGAACTTCCCGTACGGCTGATCACCCTCGACGCCCTGCCACGCAACCACGGCGGCAAGGTCGACAAGCGCGCACTCCGAAAGGTCGGAACATGACGCAGGTCTCGTTCGCCCAGCATGGAATGTGGGTCACCGAGCGGATGGGGGCGGGATCGGCCTACCACATGCCGATCTTGATCCGCTTCGATGGTTCACCGATTCCGGATCCGGCCGTGCTGGCGAAGGCGTGCGCGGGCGTGGTGGCACGTCATCCGCTGCTGGGCAGCGCCGTACGGGCGCTTGACGGCGTACCACACCTGGTACCGGCCACTCGAATCCCGTCGTTGGAGACGGGTGAGTCGGTGGCGGAGGCGATCAGGCGGCCGTTCGATCTGGAGAACGGCCCGCTGATCCGCTTCACGCTCGTCGGCGACACCTTCGTGATCGTCGCGCACCACCTGGTCTTCGACGGCGCGTCGAAGGACATCCTGGTCGCCGACCTCGCCGCCATCGCGAACGGTGCCGAGCCACCCCTGCTCGGACCCCTCACTCAAGCAGACCAGGCTCAGGTGGATCACGCCGCCGGTCAGCGGGAGCGGGTGGCCGCCGTGCTCGACGAGGCTCGCGTCTTCTGGGCGGACAGGTGGCGTGAACCAGGCGGGACGCTCGTGCCCGGCGGGGAACTCCGCTCCCGCCGGGGTCACCCGGGTCAGGTGCTGGAGTTCGCGCTCGACGTCCCCGGACTACCCGGTCTGACCAGGTTTGAGGTGCTGCTGGCGGCGCTGCACGCGCTTCTCATGTCGTACGGCAACGCCGACGTCGTCACCGCGGTCGACCTGTCGACCCGCACCGCCGCGTCGGAGGGGCACATCGGCCCCTTCGTCAACGAACTGCCCGTCTTCTCCAGCCCACCGCCCGGCGCGCCGTTCACCACGTTCGCCGCGGGCCTGCGTGCCGAGCTCAGGAGCCTGTACGCCTATCGCGAGGTCCCGCTGGCCAGGGCGGTCTCCGGGCTGAAGCCGCACGCGGCGCTCACTCCCGTCTCGATCAGCTACCGGCGCGGATCGCAGACCCCTCGCCCCGATCCGGACAACGCGCTCGGCCAGGTCGACTGGCTGGCGTTCAACTATGCGGTGCGGGGCGCACTGCAACTCCAGGTCCTTGACCAGACGGCGGAGACCACGCCGGGAATGGAGTCCGTGCCGGGAATGACGGTCAGCCTCCGGTACGACCCGGACGAGCTGACCGACCCGATCGGGTTCGCCGACGACCTGCGGGCGGTGCTGGCAGCGGTCGCCCAGGACCCCACCCGGCCCCTGGACGCGTCGCCGACCCGGGAAACCATGGCCGCCCGGCCCGTCCAGAGCGCCGCACCGGCCACGGCGGGCCTCAGCACCGCCGGCGACGGAGCCGCGTCCGGTTCGACGGGGGTGAGCCCCCCGGCAGGGGCGAACCTGAACGATCCACTGGCCGCCGAAATCCGCACCATCTGGGAGGAGGTGCTCAAGCTTGCTCCCATCGAGCCGCACGACGACATCTTCGATCTCGGCGGCCACTCCCTGACCATCACCCAGATCATCGCCCGCATGCGCAAGCGGCTGGGCGTGGAGGTCGAGTTGGACGACTTCTTCGACAATCCGACGATCGCCGGCGTGCTCCAGGTGATCCGCCGATGACGCGCCCGTTCACCGGTTTGATGAGTGAGACGACGGCCGCACCTGCCGTCGCGACGATGGCGGTTTCCCCGGTGGAGTCGATCCGCCTGGACGAGGAAGACCTCTCACTCATGCTGACGATCCGGGCATTCGAGCTGAAACTGCTCGATCTGTACGGCAGGGGCCTGCTCAACGGCACCACCCACACCTGCCTGGGCCAGGAATACATCCCGGTCGCGATGGAGGGGCTGCTCGACCCCCGCGACCACGTGTTCAGCAACCACCGCGGCCACGGCCACTACCTGGCGCGCTTCCGCGACCCCGCCGGGCTGTTCGCGGAGATCATGGGTCGGGAGGGCGCGGTCTGCGACGGGGTCGGCGGCAGCCAGCACATCCGCAGGGAGCGCTTCCTGTCCACCGGAGTCCAGGGGGAGAGCCTGCCCGTGGCCGCGGGTGTGGCGCTGCACCTCAAGCGCGCCGAGCCCGGCCGGCTCGCCTGCGTCTACATCGGGGACGGCACGTTCGGTGAGGGAGCGGTCTACGAGACGTTCAACATCGCGTCGCTGTGGGCGTTGCCGCTGCTCGTCGTCGTCGAGAACAACGGCATCGCCCAGTCGACGCCCACCCCCCGGCATCTGGCGGGAAGCATCGCGGGCCGGGCGGCCGCCTTCGACGTCGACCACCGCCTGATCGAGACCTCCGACGTCGCCGGGATCCGCCACACGCTCGAACCTCTGGTCGCATGGGTGCGTTCCCATTCCGCGCCCCTCGTCGTCGAGTTCGTCACCCGGCGCCTCGGACCGCACAGCAAGGGTGACGACACCCGGCCCGACCAGGCCGTCCAGGACTTGCGCGAGCGGGACTGGTACGCACGGTGCGCGGCGGTTGACCCGGAGCGCTTCCGCCGGTTGGACGCGCGGGCCCGCGCCCACATCGACGAGATCGCGGCGGAGGTCGCGGCTCGGCCGCCGTCGCGATGGGAGCGACCGTGAGGGTCGGCGAGAACCTCAACACGGCGCTGGCCACCCTGCTCGCCCGAGAGTCGGACCTCTATGTGCTGGGAGAGGACGTCGTCGATCCGTACGGCGGCGCCTTCAAGATCACACGCGGGCTGTCCACGCGTTTCCCCGATCGCGTCCTGTCGACTCCGATCAGTGAGAGCGCCATCACCGGGGTCGCCGCCGGGCTCGCGCTCTCCGGAGACCTAGCGATCGTCGAGATCATGTTCGGGGACTTCGTCGCGCTCGCCTTCGACCAGTTGCTCAACTTCGCCTCGAAGTCCGTCTCCATGTACGGCTCCCGCCTGCCGATGCGCATGGTCGTACGCTGCCCGGTCGGCGGTGGACGCGGCTACGGGCCGACGCACAGTCAGAGCCCGCAGAAGCATTTCGTCGGCATCCCCGGGCTGCCGCTCTACGAGCTGTCGCCGTTCCACGACAACCTGGCCGTGTTCGAGGAGATGTTCGCCCATGCGGAACCGTGCGTGTTCTTCGAGGACAAGGTTCTCTACACGCGCCGGATGGGCGAGGTGGAGCCGCCGTTCTCCCTGGAGACGACCGGCGGCGTGGCCAGGGTGTTCCTTGACGCCTCTCCCGACTGCGTGATCATCGCACCCGGCGGGGTGGCGCATCGGGTGCTGGCCGCGATGCGCTCGCTGCTGGTGGAGGAGGAGATCGTCTGCACGTTGCTGGTGCCGTCCAGGCTGTATCCGTTCGACGTGTCCGACACGTTCGACCGGGAGGTGACCACCGCGCGCAACGTGTTCGTCGTCGAGGAGAGCACCGGCGGGGGGACGTGGGGCGCCGAGGTGGCGCATCTTGTGCATCAGCGGCACTGGGGACGCCTGGCCCGGCCGGTCTCGTTGATCCACTCCCCCGGCGGTGTCATTCCCACCGCGGCCCATCTCGAACGGGCGGCTCTGGTGAACGAGACCACGATCCACAGCGCGATCAGGAAGACCCTCCGTGGCTGAACTCCGTGTGCCCAAGCTGAACAACAATGACACCGAATATCTCCTCGTCGAGTGGCTGCTCTCCGATGGTGCGCAGGTGCACGAGGACGACGTGGTCGTGCTGGTGGAGACCTCCAAGGCCGCGGAGGAACTCGTCGCAGGTTCCTCCGGCGTCCTCCGCCATGTGCTGCGGGCGGGCGTCTGGTGCCATCCGGGCGATGTGTTGGCCAGGATAAGCAGCGCAGGCGAGGAACAACCGACCGGTCCGCACGCCGCGGCAACGGACACCGGCGCGGGTGACGGCGCGGGTGACGGGGCTTCGCCGCTCATCACGGCCCCCGCGCAGGCGCTCATCGATGAGCTCGGCATCGACATCGAACGCGTCAGGGCCCTCGGGATCCCCGTCGTCAGGCGGGCCGACATCGAACATCTTGATCACCGGCGTGGCGGGAGCGAAGGCCCGGGCACCGGGGAAACTCCGAGTCCACGAGAAAATCCCGCTGCCGGAGACCCCGCCTCGACCACGGCGGGAAACGGGCGGGAGGAGCACCGGCTCCCGCGGGTCCAGCGGGCGGTCGCCAGATCCGTCGAGCTCTCCCATCAGACCATTCCCGCCGCGTACGCCGTCGTACGCATGGACCTCGGGCCGGCTTCGGCGTACGCGCGGGCCAAGACAAAAGAGATTCGCCGCCCGGTAGGTCTCGCCGAGATCTTCGTCCAGGCGGTCGCGGGCCTGCATGAACGGTTTCCGCTGTTCTTCGCCACACCCGACGGCACCCGGGCCCTGCTGGCCGAGGCCCCCGACATCGGCGTCACCATCGACCTGGGCGAGGGACTGTACGTCCCGGTCATCCATGACGCCGCGAGCCGTACCACCAGGGACATCGCGACCACGCTGATGAAGCACCGGCTCGCCGCCACCACCGGCGAGTTCAAGGAGAGCGACCTCACCGGCGCGAACTTCGTCGTCACCCTGCACACCGACCACGGGGTCGTCCTGGCGATCCCGTTCGTCTTCCCCGGCACCGTGTGCGCGCTCGCCGTCACCGAAGCACGTGACGGCGCCCTCGCCGACATCGGCCTGGCCTACGACCACCGCCTGATCAACGGCAGGGACGCCGCCCTCTTCCTGAACGCGCTCAAAGCCACCGTCGAAGGGCTGACCTGATGTCCGTAGCCGACCTGTCCCCCGGCGGTCTCTCGCCGGCGAAACAGGCACTGCTGGCCCAGCGGTTGAAGGCCCGGCGCGAGACGACCACCGTGCCCAGGCGTCCGGCCGGTGTCCACCCGCCGCTGTCACACGCGCAGGCACGGCTGTGGTTCCTCGAACAGTACGCCCCGGGCACCACCGCGTACACCGTCGCGTTCGCCGTCCGGCTGGAAGGCGACCTCGACGCCGCCGCCCTGGACCACGCCCTCGTCGAGGTCGCCCGCCGCCACGAGAGCCTGCGCAGCAGGTTCGTCACCACCGACGACGGCACGCCCGAGATCGTGCTGGACGACGAGCCGGTGGTCGAGTCGCGGCGGTCGGACGACCCGGCCGCCATCCGGGAGGAGCTGGACCGGCCGTTCGATCTGGCCGAGGGCCCACCGCTGCGGGCGCTGCTCGTCCGGCTCGGCCCCGGCGACCACGTGCTGCTCCTGACCATGCATCACGCCGTCACCGACGGCTGGTCCTGCGACATCGTGCTGGAGGAACTCCTCGCCCTGCACGAGGCGTACCGGACCGGGACCGACGCCGCCCTCGTGCCGCCGCCCGTGCAGTACGGCGACTACGCGCTCTGGGAGCGTGACCGGTCCTACGAAGACGACATCCGCTACTGGCGGAAGCAGTTGGCCGGGCTGCCCCCGCTGGCGCTGCCGACCGATCTGCCGCGCCCGCCGGAGCAGGGCTGGGAGGGCGCGGCCCACGGCATGACGCTGGATCGCGAGCTGGCCGACGCGCTGGAAGCGCTGGGCCGCAGGCATGGCGCCACACCGTACATGACGCTGCTCGCCGCGTTTCAGGTGCTCCTCGCCCGCTACTCCGGTCAGCACGATTTCGCGGTCGGATCGCCGACGTCCGGACGCGTCCTGCCCGAGCTGGAGCGGGTGGTCGGGCTCTTCATCAACTCCCTGCCGATGCGGGCGGACCTGTCCGGCGACCCCACCTTCACCGGGTTGCTCGCCCGGGTACGCGAGACGGCGCTCGACGCCTACGCGCACCAGGAGCTGCCGTTCGACCGGCTCGTCGACGAGTTGGCCGTCGAGCGCGACGTGAGCAGGTCGCCGGTGTTCCAGGTGATGTTCGCACTGCAGAACTACCGGTCGGCGCCGCTGCGGACCCAGGGGTTGGCCATGTCGGCCTACCCGTTCGAGGTACGGGCCAGCAGGTTCGATCTCGCCCTGTACCTGACGGACATGGGCGATGATGGTCTGCACGGCAACTTCACCTACCGCACGGAGCTGTTCCGGCCGGAAACGATCGTCCGGCTGACGGAGTGCTTCGAGAACCTGCTCAGGTCGATCGTCGCCGATCCCGCGGCGAGGATCTCCGATCTGGAAATCCTCCCTCCACAGGAGCGCGACCGGGTGCTCGCGTTCGGTCAGCCGGCAGAAGGCGATCCGCGGCACGAGTCGACGCGGTTGGATGAGGCGATCGCCGAGCAGGCCGCGCGCACGCCGGCGGCCACCGCCGTGGTGTGCGGTGCGCACTCGCTCACCTACCGCGAACTGGACGCGGCGGCCGACGGACTCGCGCGGCGGCTACGGCGGCTCGGAGTGGGCCCGGATGAGCGTGTGGCGATCTGCCTGGAGCAGTCGGTTGACCTGGCGGTCGCGGTGCTCGGCGTGCTGAAGGCCGGCGCGGCCTACCTACCGCTCGATCCCGAGCATCCGGAGAGCCGGCTCGCCTACCTGCTGTCCGACGCGGACACCCGCATCGTGATCACCGATGCCGACCTGTGCGACCGCCTGCCCGGCGAGGTCACCACCGTCTTCCTGGGCGGTCCCGACGAAACCCCGCACACCGCGGAGACCGCGGAGACCGCGGAGATCTCGAACGTCGCGCGATCACCGGACGATCTGGCCTACGTGATCTACACCTCCGGGACCACGGGGAAGCCGAAGGGCGTCGCCGTACAGCACCAGGAGGTACTGACCTACCTCGCCGGGGTACGCCGGCGGCTGGGCGTGGAGCCAGGGTCGTCCTTCGCGCTACTGCAGTCGTTGGCCTTCGACTTCGGCGTCACCACTTTCTACCTGTGCCTGCTGACCGGCGGCACACTGCATCTGGTGCCCTCGCGCACCGCGGGCCCCGAGTTGGCGGAGATCTTCCGGCGGGCCGAGGTCGACTACCTGAAGATCACCCCATCACATCTGGCCGCACTGCTGGCCGATGCCGGCCCGGCCGATCTACTGCCCAGGAAGCTGCTGATCTTGGGGGGTGAGGCCGCGCCGCGCGGGTGGGCCGCCGAGTTGGCGGCGTCGGGCCGATGCCGGGTGGTAAACCACTATGGCCCGACCGAGGCGACGGTCGGCATCACCACCTACGACGTGGGTACGATGCCCGCCCCGCACGGCCCGGCCGAGGCGGCCATGAGCCTGCCCATCGGCTCGCCACTGCCCGGCGCGCGGACGTACGTGCTGGACGAGCGGCTGCGCCCGGTTCCGATCGGCGTCCCCGGAGAGATCTACCTCGGCGGCGACCGGCTGGCCCGTGGCTACCTCGGCAGGCCCGGCCTGACCGCCGACCGGTTCCTCCCCGACCCCTACGGCTCACCGGGGGCGCGGATGTACCGCACGGGGGACCTCGGCCGGTGGTCCGCCTCCGGAGACCTGGAGTTCCTGGGCCGCCGCGACCTGCAGGTGAAGATCCGCGGCTACCGGGTCGAGCTCGGCGAGATCGAAACCGTGCTCGCCGATCACCCCTCCGTCGCCCAGGCGGTCGTCGAGCCGCGCGGGGAGCAGCTCGTCGCGTACCTCGTCGCCCGGCCCGGGACCAACGCTCCCGGCGGCGCCACCGACGGCGTTCCCGATGCCCGTGTTCCCGATGCCGTTGTTCCCGATGCCGTTGTTCCCGATGCCGTTGTTCCCGATGCCGCGGACGTGCGTGCCTGGCTGGCCGACCGACTGCCGGCTTACATGATCCCTGCCCGGTACGCCTGGCTGGCGGAGCTGCCGCTCAAATCCCATGGCAAGGTGGACCGGGCCCGCCTGCCCGAGCCGGAGGCCGACGTCCCGGCCGCCGCCTACGTCGCCCCGGCGACCGAAGCCGAGGAGACCGTGGCCCGGGTCTGGACGGAGATCCTTGAGGTGGAGCGGGTCGGGGCACTCGACGACTTCTTCGCGCTCGGTGGTCACTCGCTGCTGGCGATGCGGGTCATCGCCCGGCTGCGCAAGGCGTACCCCGACCGCCCGATCACCGTGCTCGACGTGTTCAAGCACCGCACGGTCCGGGAGCTGGCCCGGCTGCTGGAGGCCGGGAGCGACGCGCCGCGCACATTGCTGCACCGGCTCACCGCCGCCCGGCCGGCCACCACCACGCTGGTCTGCGTTCCCTACGGCGGCGGCAGCGCGGTGGTGTACCAACCGCTGGCCGACGCCCTGCCCGACGACTGGGCGCTGTACTCCGTCGCCGTGCCCGGCCACGAGCTGGGCGAGGAGTCCCGGCCGTTCGACGAGGTCGTCCAGGGCTGCGTCGCCGAGATCACCGAGATCATGGGCGGCTCGCCCGGTCCGCTCGTGCTGTACGGGCACTGCGGCCTCGGAGTCATGCTGACCACTGAGATCGCCCGCAGGCTGGAGGCCGTCGGACGCCCGGTGGAGGCCGTTTATCTGGGGGGTATCTTCCCCTTCGCCCGGCCGGGTCGCGGTCTCGCCTGGCTCGGCACGCTCATGGACCGCCTGGCCGGCGACCAGGCACGCGTCAACGCGCTCACCGCCGCCGGGCTCGACGTGGACGATCTCGACCGAGATCAGATCAAGCTCATCGTCGAGAACCGCCGTCAGGGCACCCGGGACGCGGAGCGGTACTTCACCCGGCTCTTCGAGCAGCAGGAGGATGGTCCGCTGGTGGCGGCACCGGTGATCTCCGTCGTGGGAGAGCGGGATCCGGCGGCCGAGTTCTACCAGGAGCGCTACCGCGAGTGGCACCGCGTCGCGGAGACGGCGGCCTGCGTGGTGATTGACGAGGCCGGACATTTCTTTATGAAGTACCGAGCCGCCGAACTCGCCGAGATCATCACCACCACACACGACACCATCGCCGAGGGCCGTACGGAGACGATCGAACGGGACGAGGCCCGCACCTGGTGGCTCCAGGGCGTCTCACAGGAGGACTCCGAACCGGGGAACGAGTCAGCGGACGCGCCTACGGGCGGGTCGGCCGAGATCTCATCCGGGGAGACGCCGCCCGGCAGCCGGCAGGGGCCCCGGCCGAGCATGCGGCGGTTCCTGCTCGTCGCAGCGGGTCAGCTCGTCTCGATCACCGGCTCGGCGCTGACCGAGTTCGCCATCCCGATCTGGATCTACCTGACCACCGGCTCACTCGCCAGGTTCGCGCTGTTCGCCGTGCTCGGCCTGGTGCCCGGCATGTTGGTCGCCCCGCTCGCCGGCGCCGTCGTCGACCGCTACGACCGACGGAAGGTCATGCTCGCCGGAGACATCGGCGCAGGCGGCACCCAGCTGGCACTCGGGATCCTGCTCTGGACCGGAAACCTGCAGATCTGGCATATCTACCCGCTGCTCGTCTGCCTGTCGATCGCGCTGACCTTCCAACGACTCGCGTACGGCTCGGCGATCCCGCAACTCGTGCCCAAACGATTCCTCGGCCACGCCAACGGCGTCGTCCAGATGGTCACGGGCACCGCGCAACTCATCGTGCCGCTCATCGCGGTGGGCCTCATGGCGGTGATCGGCCTGGAGGGGATCCTCGTCATCGACGTGATCAGTTACGTCGTCGCCACGCTCACCGTGGCGCTGATCCGATTCCCCCGGACGATGGCCTGGCGGCGGCGCGAGAGCGTGCTCGCCGAGATGATGGGCGGCGTCCGCTACTCCTGGGGCAACCGCGGCTTCCGCGGCATGCTGTTCTACTTCGCGGCGCTGAATGTCTTCCTGTCCCCCCTGTTCTTGATGATCTCGCCCCTGGTGCTGTCGTTCGCCTCCCTCGCCGACGTCGGCCGGGTGTCTTTCGCCGGTGGTCTCGGCGCCTTCCTCGGCGGCCTGACGATGGCCGCCTGGGGCGGGCCGCGGCGTCGCCGCCTGTACGGTGTGTTGCTGGCCACGCTCACCCTGTCGGTGTTCTGCCTGCTGACCGGGCTGCGGCCGAATCTGTTCCTGATCGGCGTCGGCGCGTTCGGCATGTCACTGTGTCTCACCCTGCTCAACGGCGTCTACGCGACGATCATCCAGGTCAAGGTGCCGCAGCGGTTCCACGGCCGGGTCATCGCGCTGAACACGCTGGTCGCATGGTCCACCCTGCCCATCGGGTTCGGCCTGGTCGCGCCGTACGGTGCGAGCGTCCTCGAACCGCTGCTCGCCTCCGACGGGCCGCTCGCCGGCACCGCGGGAGTGCTGCTCGGCACCGGCCCCGGCCGGGGCATCGGCTTCATGTACGCCTGCTTCGCGATCGCGATCGCCGCCATCGCGCTCGTCTCCCTGCGGATCCGAGCACTGCGCCGCTTCGACACCGAGGTGCCCGACGCGCTGCCCGACGATCTGGTCGGCTATCAGGCCCTCACCGACCGTCTCGCGGCCGGGACGGCGGCGCACGCTTCGCCCCACCGCGACGTGCCGGCCCCGCTCAGCGAACAAGCCGCAGGAAGGTGAACATGTCAGACGCTGTGCTGCGTGTGGTGGTCAACGGCGAAGAGCAGTACTCGATTTGGCCGACCGACCGCGAACCCCCTGATGGCTGGACCGACACCGGCTTCGTGGGGACTCGGCAGGAATGCCTCGACCATATCGAGACGGTCTGGACCGACCTGCGACCGCTGCGGGCACGGGACCGGCGACGCGGGACCGCCGTCGCCGTACCCCGATCGGAGTAGTCCGTACGCCATCGACGCGGGCTCAGATGACGCGCCGAGGGCGACTGGCGCTTTACGGCGGCGGACCACTCCGGGGCGGCGCGTGCCGGGTCAGTCCTTGACGGCGCCTGCGAGGCCGGAGACGAGCTTGCGCTGCACCGCGATGAAGAAGACGAGAACCGGGATCGTCATCAGCGTGGAGGCCGCCATGATGCCGCCCCAGTCGTTCTCGTCGGGCTTGAAGAAGACGAGGAGGGCGGCGGGGAGCGTCTGGTTGTCCTTGGCGGAGATGATGAAGGTGCGGGCGAAGATGAAGTCGTTCCAGGCGGCGATGAAGGAGAACACGCTGGTGGCGACGAGTCCGGGGGCCACGAGCGGGAACAGCACCCGCCACAGGATGGCCCCCCGCCCGGCACCGTCGATCATGGCCGCCTCCTCCAGGGCCTCGGGGACGGCGGCGACGAAGCCGCGCATCATCCAGATCGCGAACGGCAGGGAGAAGGCCAGGTGCACGAGGATGAGGGCACCGAGGGTGTTGAGTCCCACGCCCGGCACGACCGTACCGATATCGCGGACCAGGAAGAACAGCGGGATGGTCAAGGCTTCGACGGGAACCATCTGAGCGACGAGGAACATCAGCAGGACCGTGGTGCGGAACCTGAAGGAGAAACGGGTGACGGCGACGGCGGCGAGGAACGCCACCAGGGCCGACAGGACGACCACCGACAGCGCGACGATCAGGCTGTTGACGAAGTAACGGCTGAAGTTCTCACCGGAGAGCACCCGCTGGAAGTGTTCGAAGGTGGGTGACAGGGTCCAGGGCCGTGCGTCGAGGGACTGGATCTCGCCCGCGGGTTTGAGCGCCGACAGCACCATCCAGTAGATGGGAAAGAAGGTCGCGAAGGCGGCGACGACCGCGATGATGTTCGCGACCGGCCGCCTCACAGCCGCTCTCCCGTACGGTACAGCGCCCGGATGTAGAACAGGGTGATCACCAGCAGGATGAGGGTCATGACGACGCCGATGGCCGAGCCGAGGCCGTACTCCGAGGAGCCGAACGCGGTCTGGTAGGCGTAGACGTTGAGCACGGAGTTCTGGCCGGCGATGCCGCCGCCGTTGGTCATCACATAGATCTGGGTGAAGATCTTGAAGTCCCAGATGACCGACTGGATGACCACGATGGTGATCAACGGCCGGAGCATGGGGACGACGACCCGCCAGAACGACTGCCATTCTGAGGCGCCGTCGAGGGAGGCGGCCTCACGCACGGACGGCGGGATGGCCTGGATGCCGGCGTAGAGCACGACCATCACGAACGGGAACGAGTGCCAGACAACGGTGGCGCCGACGACGCCGAAGGTCACCCATTTGTCGTAGAACCAGTTGAAACCATCGATTCCGAGCACCTGGTTCACCAGGCCGAGGTCGGCGTCGAACAGGAACATCCAGACGGTGGAGCCGGTCATCGCCGGCGCGGCCCAGGCGGCCATGGCGGCGAATGACAGCAGCAGTCTGGGCCAGCGGCCGGCTCGGGTGAGCACTACGGCGAGCGTCGCACCGACGGCCAGGGTGGCGATCACCAGGGCGGCCGCGAAGAACACCGTCTGAGCGAGGATGGACCAGAACTTGTCGTCTTCCAGCAGCGTGAGGTAGTTGGCGAGGCCGATGAAGCTGGTCGGTTCGCCGCCGCTGACCTGAGCCTGCCGGTAGTCGAAGACGGACAGCAGGCCCAGCATGTAGATCGGGTAGCCGAAGATCGGCAACAGCACGGCCGCGGCGGGCAGCAGGTAGAGCCAGGGCGCGAACCTCCTGGCTCTACCTGAGCGCGGCCGTGGGTGACGAACTCCGGCGGGAACGACGACCTGGGTCATGGCCGCCCGAACGCGGCGTTCACCGCCGTAGCCGCCTCGCTCGTGGCCTCTTCGAGAGTCGCCTGCTTGGTCACGATCTTCTGCAGCATCGTGGGGATGACCTTCTGGTTGTCGATCTTCACCCACGCGGGGTCGATCGGCACGAACTTGGTGCCGGCCGAAACCGTGGCGAGGAACGGCAGCAGGAACTCGTCCGAGGCGGCGATCTGGTCACGGGCCGAGGTGAGCGTCGGCAGGTTGCCCATGGCCCCGTACAGCTTGGTCTGGTAGGTCCTGCCCGCGAGAAGCTGGAGGAACTCGACGGCGAGCGAGCGGTGCTTGCTGCTCTTCATCACACCCAGGTTGTTGCCGCCGGCGAAGGCGGGTGCGACCGAGCCGGCCTTCGCTCCGGGCAGCGGGATGACGGCGTACTTCCCGGCGGCGGGGCCCGCGTCCACCGCCGACCGGTTGAAGTTGCCGAGCAGGCCCATCGCGGCCTTGCCGCTGGCGAACAGTTCGACGGTCTTGCCACCGGTCAGCGAGGCGCAGGTCTGCGGCGGACAGTTGTCGTCGGAGAAGAGGTCGGTGTAGGCGCGCACGCCCTCGCGTGACTCGGCGGAGTCGAGTTTCTCGATGTCGCCGCCGGCGTCCCAGACGAACGGCAGCGCCCCGAAGGTGTACTCCCCACCGACCGCCATGCCGTACATGTCGGGCTTCTCGGCTCTGACCTTGCGGGCCGCGGCGGCGAGTTCCTTGATCGAGGTGGGCGGTGCGAGGCCCAGTTCCTTGAAGACGTCGGTGCGGTAGTAGAGGGCGCGGACGCCGATGAACCACGGCACGCCGTACAGCTTGCCGTCCACGGTCGCCGACTGGAGCAGGTCGGGACTGATGTCGGAGCCCTCGGACCACGCCGACACGTCGGCGCTCAGATCGGCGAAGCCCCCCGCGGCGGCGTACTCCGCGAGGTCGGTGTTGCCGTACTCCGCCACGTCGGGCGCGCTGGCCGGGTCGTTGAAGGCGCCCTTGAACTTCTCATGCCTGGCCGGGGTCGTCGGGATATAGGTCACCTCGACCTCGACACCCGAGTTGGCGGTCTCGAACTCCTTGATCGCCTCCTGGATGACCTTCTCCTTCGGAGCCCGATTCGGCTCGTCGAAAAGCCACACCTGGAGCGTGCCGGACTTCTCGTCACCCCCCTCGGCCTGCGGAGCGGTGGACGGCGCACACGCCGCCAGCGTCAGTACGGCCAGGCCGGCGGTCACCCAGTTAAAGATCTTCACTAGCACCTCCTAATTGGGGCAAACCTTAGGAGGACCACCGCGATCTTCGGAATGACAAGGGTGACTTGTTGTGCAATGCAGCATGATGTACCGCAAAGACAACCTAACGTCCGTCTCTACCGTAATTTGACAGGGCGCGAAAGGAAGCCATGCACGAACCCCCCGCGGCGCGCAACCGGTCGGTGTCCCTGCGGCGTGCGCTCGCCGTATTGGAGCATGTGCGCGATCATTCCGGCCAGGACCTCTCCCTCACCAGGCTGGCCGAGGCGCTCGGCATGTCCAAGAGCACCGTGTTACGTCTCACCGTGCCGCTCGTCGAGGCGAACCTCCTGGCCAGAGACAGGAAAAGCGGCGCCTACCGGCTGGGTCTCGGTGCCCTGCGCCTCGGCCAGGCGTACCTCACCCGACTCGACCTGCGGACCGTCGCCGCCGAGGAGTCGCACCGGCTGATGTCACAGGCCAAGGAGACCGTCCACCTGGTGCTGTACGACCCACCGCACGTTGTTTACATCGACAAGGTGGAGAACGCCACGAACGTCAGGATGGCCTCGCGGATCGGCAGCCGTGCGTCCATCCACTGCACGGCCGTGGGGAAGGCGATCCTGGCCTGGCAGGCCGAGGACGTCGTCGAGGAGGTCGTGGCAGCCGGTCTGCCGAGCGTCACCCGGTTCACGATCACCGACGCCGGCGCGCTGCGCACCGAACTGGGTCAGATCAGACAGCGCGGCTACGCCGTCGACGACCGCGAGAACGAGCCCGAGGTGCGCTGTGTCAGCGCACCGATCTTCAACCACCTGGAGGCTGTGACAGCCGCCATCTCGGTCTCCGGGCTCACCTCGCGCATCACCGCCGCCCGGGTGCGCACCCTGGGTCCGCTGGTGGCGGACACCGCCCGGCGGATCTCCAGAAAACTCGGCTCCACCCGCTGACCGTCCCCACACGCGGGCCGGCTGGACCCGTTTTCCGCGCTAGACGTTGAAGCGGAACTCGACGACGTCGCCGTCGCGCATCACGTAGTCCTTGCCCTCGATCCGCGCCTTGCCGGTGGACCGCGCCGCCGCCATGGAGCCGGCCTCCACGAGCTCCTCGAACGAGATGACCTCCGCCTTGATGAACCCGCGCTGGAAGTCGGTGTGGATGACGCCGGCCGCCTCCGGGGCGGTGGCGCCCCTGCGGATCGTCCAGGCCCGGGCCTCCTTGGGCCCGGCCGTCAGGTACGTCTGCAGGCCGAGCGTCTCGAACCCGACCCTTGCGAGTTGCGCCAGGCCCGACTCCTCCTGACCGACCGACTGCAGCAGCTCCAGCGCCTCGTCATCCGGCAGCTCGACCAGCTCGGATTCGATCTTCGCGTCGAGGAACACCGCCTCGGCCGGGGCGACGACCTGCGACAGCTTGGCCCGCAGGTCGGCATCGGTCAGCTCGTCCGCGTCGAGGTTGAAGACGTACAGGAACGGCTTGGCCGTGAGCAGGTGCAGCTCGCGCAGGTCCGCGAGGTCGATCCCGGCGTCCCTGGCCCCCGCGTACAACGTCGTACCGGTGTCGAGCAGCTTCGCCGCCGCCTCGACGACCTCCAGGAAGGCCTTGCGGTCCTTGTTGCTCTTGGCCTCCTTCTGGAGGCGCGGCACCGCCTTCTCGATCGTCTGCAGGTCGGCGAGGATCAGCTCGGTGTTGATCGTCTCGATGTCCCGCTCGGGCCCGACGCCGCCGTCGACGTGGGTGACGTCGGGATCGGAGAAGACCCGGATGACCTGGCAGACGGCATCGGTCTCGCGGATGTTGGCGAGGAACTTGTTGCCCCGCCCCTGCCCTTCCGAGGCGCCCCTGACCAACCCGGCGATGTCGACGAACTCCACCTTCGCCGGGAGGATCCGTGCGGAGCCGAAGATCTCCGCGAGCTTCTCCAGCCGCGCGTCGGGAACGCCGACGATCCCCACGTTGGGCTCGATCGTGGCGAACGGATAGTTCGCCGCGAGGGCGTTGCCGCTCTTGGTCAGGGCGTTGAAAAGCGTGGACTTGCCGACGTTGGGCAGGCCGACGATGCCGATGCTCAGGCTCACGTAGGCCGAGTTTACGGGCCGGGGCGGGTAAGCCGGACATCAGCCGAGCCGCTGAGACCTGAGAAGAACCCGGGCGCGCCTCCCCCGCAGGGGCGGCCTTGCCTGAAATCATGCCAAACCGTGGACGTAGTGGCTCTCTTGCTGGGACTCGCCATCGGCGCGGCCGCCGGGCTCGTGATCGGGATGGTCCTCGCACGGGCCAGAAGCGCCCAGCAGGCGGCCGAGGCCACGGTCGAGCTCGCCGAGGCGCGGGCGCGCGCGGGGGCCGCCGAGGACAAGGTCGCCTACGTGGAGAACCAGCTGTCCGAGCGGTTCCAGGCCATCTCCGCCCGCGTGCTCGACGTCAACAACCTGCGTTTCCTGGAACTCGCCGAGAACCGGCTGAACACCACGAGAGCCGAGGCCGCGGGCGATCTCGACCAGCGCAGGCAGGCGGTGGAGAATCTGGTCGGGCCGCTCCGCGAGACGCTCGCCAAGGTCGAGCAGCAGCTCCGGGAGAGCGAGTCCGGCGCCCGGGCCGCCCGCGCCGAGCTGAACCAGCAGATGGAGTTCGTACGGCGCAGCTCCGACGAGCTCAGGAAGCAGACGGCCGCGCTGGTACGGGCCCTGCAGCGGCCGGAGGCACGCGGCCGGTGGGGTGAGCTCCAGCTTCGCCGGGTCGCGGAGATCGCGGGCATGGCCCGGTACTGCGATTTCGACGAGCAGGTGACCGCGACGACGGGTGAGGGGACGATCCGCCCCGACATGGTCGTGCGGCTCAGCGGCGGCAAGCACATCGTCGTCGACTCCAAGGTGTCGCTGGCCGCCTATCTGGAGGCCGCCGAGACCGACGACCCCGGCTTCGCCGCCAAGCGGCTGGACGCGCACGCCCGCCACCTGCGGGAACACGTCGACCAGCTGGCCGCCAAGTCCTACTGGCAGGCGTTCAGCCCGGCGCCCGAATTCGTCGTGCTGTTCATCCCCGGTGAGGCGTTCCTCGCGCCGGCGCTGGAGCGCGACCCCGGGCTCCTGGAGCACGCGATGAAACGGCGCGTCCACATCGCCACCCCGACCACACTGATCACCATGCTGCGCACCGCGCAGTACGCCTGGCGGCAGGCCGCGATCAGCGAGAACGCCAAGGCCGTCTTCGAAGTCGGCAAAGAACTCTACGAACGGCTGGGCGGCCTGGGCCGGCACGTGGAGGACCTCGGCAAGGCGCTGTCGAGAGCCGTCGCGACGTACAACCGGACCGTGGGGTCGCTGGAGAGCCGGGTGCTGGTCAGCGCGCGCAAGCTGAACGACCTCGATCTCGTGGACTCCCCCCTCGAATCGCCGAATCCCGTCGAAGCCGTCCCCCGGTTGGTGTCGATGCCTGAGCTTGAAGGTGAAGACGAGGTAAGCCCCCCTCGTTTTCCTCGCCAGAACGGTAAATTGGCGCGGGACTTGTCGTAAGGGGGCTCCGAATGGTCGGCGCCGATCGAGCAGGGCTCAGGTTGACCGCCCGGGGAGCGATCGCCCTGCTCTTCGTGATCACACTGCTGGGTCAGGCCATCCTGCCGAGCGGCGTCGGCTTCGTCGCTGGGTGCCTCGCCGCGGCTCTGCTGGTGCGGCCACGAGATCTGCTGCCGCTCGTGGTCACTCCCCCACTGGTCTTCTTCATCGCGGCGCTGCTCGTCGAGGGCGTGCATTCGCTCGCCTCGGGGTCCGTACCGCAGACGCTCGGCGTGGGATTGTTCACCGCGCTCTCGTCGGGTGCGCCGTGGCTGTTCGCCGGGACCGCGCTGGCCCTGCTGATCGCATGGCGGCGCGGGCTGCCGGCCAACGTACGCGAACTGCGCGGCGGCGGCGCCGAGCCGGCCCGACCGGATGCACCGGACGCGCCGGGGACTGCCCGCGGGCGAGGAACCGGCCGGGCGTCGTCCCGTACGCGCCGCGGCCGCACCGCGGTGTTCGACCCCGAGCCGGAGGGCTACTTCGAACCCCGTCTGTACGGCAAGGCCGCCGACGAGTGAACACGACCGGCGGCCCTGCCGTGAACGGCGGCTATCTGGCGCGCAGGTCCCGGCGCAGCTCGTGAGGAAGGGCGAAGCGCATGCTCTCCTTCACGGCCTCCACCTCGTGGACGTCGGCGAAGCCCAGCTCGGACAGCTTGGCCAGCACCCCTTCGACCAGTTCCTCGGGGACCGAGGCGCCACTCGTGACACCGACCGTGGTGACGCCCTCCAGCCACTCGTCACGTACGAAGGACGCGTCGTCCACCAGGTAGGCGGCATCGGCGCCGTAGTCCTTGGCCACCTCGACCAGGCGCTTCGAATTCGACGAGTTCGTCGAGCCGACCACGACGACCAGCTCCGACTCCGCCGCGATCTGCTTCACGGCCGCCTGACGGTTGGACGTGGCGTAGCAGATGTCGTCGCTCGGCGGATCGATCAGGTTCGGGAAGCGCGCACGCAGCCGGGCGACGGTCTCGTCGGTCTCGTCGACCGACAGCGTCGTCTGGGAGAGCCAGACGACCTTCTCCGGGTCGCGTACGGCGACCCCGTTCACCCCGTCGAGACCGTCGACGAGCCGGATGTGGTCCGGCGCCTCGCCGGCGGTGCCCTCGACCTCCTCGTGCCCGTCGTGGCCGATGAGCAGGATGTCGTAGTCCTTCGCCGCGAACCTCTTGGCCTCGTTGTGCACCTTGGTGACCAGTGGGCAGGTCGCGTCGATCGTCCTGAGCCGCCGGGCCGCCGCCTCCTCGTGGACGCTCGGCGCCACGCCGTGCGCGGAGAAGACCACGATCGCGCCCTCGGGGACGGC
Source organism: Sphaerimonospora cavernae (assembly GCF_042435035.1). NCBI lineage: Bacteria > Bacillati > Actinomycetota > Actinomycetes > Streptosporangiales > Streptosporangiaceae > Sphaerimonospora > Sphaerimonospora cavernae. The sequence continues at coordinate 131,207 of NZ_JBHMQT010000009.1, read as the reverse complement.
CTCCGTCTCCTCTACGAAGACCGCTCCCTTCGCCTCCAGCGTCTTCACGACGTGGGTGTTGTGCACGATCTGCTTGCGCACGTAAATCGGCGCGCCGTACCGCTCCAGCGCCTTCTCGACCGTCTCGACCGCGCGGTCCACGCCGGCGCAGTATCCGCGTGGTTTGGCGACGAGGACACGGCGAGTCGCAGGGGTCTGTGCGTCCATGTTCCTATGCTATGTGCAACGCCAGCCGCCTCTTGACCCTAGGGAGTGGCCGAAACTCCCTGGCCAGGTCGCGTTTCGAAGATCACCCCCAGCTGCGCGTGGCCCTGACGGCGCCTCGCTCACTCACTACGGGCAACCGGGGGCAGTATTTTTGAAACACTCCCCGGGTCTTGGGACACTGGACAACTGAGAGCAAATCTCCCCAGGAGCCGCTATGTCCGTCCTTAAAGCCATAACGAGTAAGGCCAAGGACCTGCCTGTACTCGTCTTCCAGACGGCCCTTCAGGGGGCGGGAAGGGCGCTGCAGTTCGGCGACCGTCTCCGACTCACCGTCAAGCGCCTGACCGGCGGCGAGGGCCCGAACGCCGAGCAGCCCGCCGAGGCCCCGACCCCCACCGCCCAATCCACCGCCGAGACGGCGGAAGCCCAGCAGGCACGCCCTGCACCAGTTATCTACGCGCCCCGCCCCGCCAAGTCGGAGCCCGAGGCCGAGAAGGCCGAGAAGGCGGAGCCGTCCGCCGTACCGCCCGCGACCGAAGCCCCCGCCGAAACTCCGGCCGAAGCTTCGGGCGCGGCGGCGGAACCCGAAGCCGCCGCACCTGAAGTCCCTGAAGTCCCTGAAGTCAAGGCGCCCGAAGCCGAGGCAGAGGTGCCGAAGCCGGCTGCCGCCGAACCCGCGACCCCCGAACCCGCGACCACCGAACCCGCGACCACCGAACCCGCGGCTCCGGCGAAGCCCGCCCGGGCTCCGCGCAAGAAGAAGGCCACCGAGTCCGCCGAGTCCGCCGAGCCGAAGCCCAAGCCGGCTGCCAAGCCTGCTCCCAAGAAGGCCGCGAAGCCCGCCAAGCCGGCCGAGGCCGTGACCGCGACGTCCGACGAACCGATGCCGAACTACAGCGAGCTGACGATCGCCTCGCTGCGCGCGAGGCTGCGCGGCAAGTCGCTCGAGCAGGTGCAGGCGCTGCTCGACTACGAGCAGGCGAACCTGAACCGGCCGGAGGTGGTCCGGCTGTTCCAGAACCGCATCACCAAGATCCAAGCCGAGGCGTGACCCGCGTCTCCTCGCATCCGGCCGCCGGAATGTCGGTCGAAGTGGTTAGTGTGCGGGTGCGGTCCGGCGGGGCGTGACGCGCACCCGCCGCCGCACCACCATGCGAGGAGGCCCCTGTGGGCGCGAAGACGTCACCGGAAGCGCCGCTGCCGATCCGGTCGGTCCTGCAGATGGTCGCGCAGTGGATCGGCAAGCTCGGCACCGTCTGGGTGGAGGGACAGATCACCGAGTTGACCGCGCGCGGCGGCACGGTGTTCCTCACCCTGCGCGACCCGGTGGCCAACGTCTCGGCCAGGATCACGTGTACGCGTGCCGTCTACGAGGCGAGCGTCCCGCGCCCGGCCGACGGTGCACGGGTCGTCATGCACGTCAAGCCGGATTTCTGGGTCAACAAGGGGTCTTTCGCCTTCACCGCCCTGGAAATCCGGCCGGTCGGCATCGGTGAGCTGCTGGCTCGGCTCGAACGGCTGCGCCAGGTGCTGGCCGCCGAGGGCCTGTTCAACGTCGACCGCAAGCGGCGGCTGCCGTTCCTGCCGGGCACCGTCGGGTTGATCTGCGGACGCGACTCGGCCGCCGAACGCGATGTGCTGGAGAACGCCCGCCGACGCTGGCCCGCCGTCCGCTTCAAGGTGGAGACCGTCGCGGTGCAGGGGTCCTATGCCGTGGGAGAGGTCACCGAGGCGTTGCACAGGCTCGACGCGGACCACGAGGTGGATGTCATCGTGATCGCGCGGGGCGGCGGATCCCTGGAGGATCTCCTGCCGTTCTCCGACGAGTCGCTGGTGCGTGCCGTCGCGGCCTGCCGTACCCCCGTGGTCAGCGCCATCGGCCATGAGCAGGACACCCCGCTGCTCGACCTCGTGGCCGACGTACGGGCCTCGACGCCGACCGACGCGGCCAAGAAGGTGGTCCCGGACGTGGGCGAGCAGTTGACGCTGGTCCGCCAGCTGAGGGACCGGGGCCGCCGCGTCGTCCGGGGCTGGCTCGAGCGGGAGATCGCCTGGCTCGAGTCGGTCCGATCACGGCCATCGCTCGCTGATCCGGTGCGGGAGCTCGACCGGCGCGCCGAGCAGGTCGACGCGCTGCGCGAGCGGTCCAGGCGCTGCCTGACGGCCTCGCTGGACCGCTCGGCCGACTCTCTGGAACACCTGCGCGCCCGCCTGGTCGCGCTGTCGCCCGCCGCCACGCTGGAGCGCGGCTATGCCATCACGCAGCGGCCCTCGGGTGAGGTCGTACGGCTGGCCGCCGACGTGAAACCCGGCGACGAGCTCACGATCCGCTTCTCCGACGACCGCATCAGCGTCACAACCTCCCCGTCGTAATCCCCCCACCCCCGGCGTGATCTTGCAGAAACTCGCACGACCACATGCTGACCTGCGCATTCACCTTCCGTGATCTTGCACTTGCCACTGCAAGATCACGGAAGGCGAATGCGCAGGTGAGGGCACATCCCTGCCAGCTTCTGCAAGATCACGAAGAGAATCCGCACAGGTCACAACGGATGCGTGCGAGAATTCGCAAGATCACCGCGGGAAGGGTCGGGGGCCGCGGGGTTATTCAGCGGGGTCCTTCAGAGGGCGAGGCGGGCGTCGTAGCTCTCCAGCCATGCGTTGAACTGGAGGATGCCCTCGATCGCGGACCGGGCTCCCTGGAAGCTGACCGCGCCCACGGGCTGATCGAGCACGTTGCGGATCTTTCCGATGTCGACCAGGGGCGCTGCGGCGAAGTCACCGCCGGCGACCAGACCGGCCAACTCGGCGCGCAGCGCGTGCTCGTAGGCCGGATCCTGGGTGGAGGGGTAGGGGACCTTGCGGCGCTCGATCACCGAGCGCGGCAGCACGTCCTCGACCGCGGCGCGCAGCAGGCTCTTCTCCCGCCCGTCGAAGGTCTTCATCGCCCACGGCGTGTTGAAGACGTACTGCACGAGCCGATGGTCGCAGAACGGCACCCGGACCTCGAGGCCGACGGCCATGCTCATCCGGTCCTTGCGATCCAGCAGGATCTGCACGAACCGGGTGAGGTGCAGGTAGCCGACCTCCCGCATGCGCTTCTCCAGTCCGGTCTCGCCCGGCAGCCGCGGCACCTCGGCGAGGGCCTGCTGGTAGCCGTCGGCACGATAGGCGGGTAGGTCGATCTTGCGGAGCAGGTGCTCGTCGAGGAAGCGGCCCCGCGTCGACTGATCGGCGATGCCGGGGATGGCGAGCCAGGGGAAGGTGCCGGCGTTGACCGCGGCCGGGTCGTGGAACCACCGATATCCGCCGAACACCTCGTCGGCGGACTCTCCCGACAGCGCCACCGTCGACTGGCGGCGGATCGCCTTGAACAGCAGGTAGAGCGAAGTGTCCAGGTCGCCGAGGCCCATCGGCAGGTCGCGAGCTCGCAGTGCGGCGGCACGCACACCCTGGTCCATCAGGTCGGCCGGGTTCAGCACGATGTCGCGGTGATCGGAACCGACGTGCCGCACGACGTCCTGGACGTACGGAGTGTCGGGAGTGTCGCGCATGTCATCGGGCTGGAAGTTCTCCTCGTAGCCGGTGAAGTCCACGGCGAACGACCGGACTCCTCCCTGGCCTTTCAGCGCCCGGGCGGCCAGCGCGGTCACCGCGCTGGAGTCGAGGCCGCCGGACAGCAGCGTGCACAGCGGTACGTCGGAGATCAGCTGGCGGGTGATGATGTCGTCGAGCAGTTCCCGGATGGTGCGGACGGTCGTGGGCAGGTCATCGGTGTGCTCGCGGGCCTCCAGCCGCCAGTAACGGCGTTTGCCGAGGCCGTCCCGGCGCACCCTGACGATCTGGCCGGGGCGCACCTCGTACATGTCCTTGAAGACCGCGGTCTCCGGCGACTTCACGAAGGCCAGCAGCTCGCGCAGGCCATCGGCGTCGACGACCCGATCGGCGAGCGGGTTGGCGAGAATGGCCTTGGGCTCGGAGCCGAACAGCACCCCCTGCGGCGTCGGGTAGTAGTAGAGCGGCTTGATCCCCATCCGGTCGCGGATCAGCAGCAGCTCCTCACGTCGGGTGTCCCAGATGGCGAAGGCGTACATGCCGCCCAGGCGGTCGACGAAGTCCTCGCCCCACTCCAGGTAGGCCTCCAGGACGACCTCGGTGTCGCTCTGGGTCCTGAAGCGGTGGCCGAGCCCGGTCAGCTCGGCTCGCAGCTCACGGAAGTTGTAGACCTCGCCGCTGTAGGTCAGCACGGCCGCGATCTCGCCGTTCCGCTCGGCGACCATCGGTTGCCTGCCGCCCTCGATGTCGATGACGGCCAGCCGCCGGTGACCGAACGCGACGTGCGGAGCGAACCAGGTTCCCTCGGCGTCGGGGCCTCGGCACGCCATCGTGTCCGTCATGGCCTGTACGGTCTCCCGCTCCAGCCGGAGGTCGCGCCCATAGTCAACCCAGCCGCTGATGCCGCACATACGACTACTCCCGTTCCACGCGGATCCGAGAACCGTATAAACAACCATATACATACCCAAAGCCGACACTCTTAAGGGTGGTGGCTCCACTACTGAAAGTGACATGTCGGCGGCGGCCTCTATCGTGGGGACGTGGCCCAGGAAACGAACATGCCGAAGAACACGACGAAGAGCCCGACGAAGAGCACCGCCAAGAATGCGGCGAAACAGGCCCCTCAGCAGGCCCCTCAGCAAGCCTCGGAGGAGCAGTCGCCCGAGCGGACGCCGTCGTACGAGCAGGCACGCGAGGAACTGACCGAGGTTGTACGCCGCCTGGAGACCGGCGGGCTGACGCTCGAGCAGTCCATCGAGCTATGGGAGCGCGGCGAACGGCTCGCCGCCATCTGCGAGGAGTGGCTCCAGGGAGCACGCGCGAAACTGGCGACCGCGATGGCCCAGCGGCAGGAACCCCGGCAGAACGGCCCGGTGGACGCCCCCTTCTGATTTCGCCCGCAGGGCGACTCTCAGGACGTGGCCGACGCGGTGGTCTCGGGCCTGGGCTGCGCGATCAGGGACTGGGCGAGAGCGGTGAGCTCCGCCCAGTCGGCGGTACCTGTGACGACGACGGTGTGATCGGGGAGGATCCGTACCAGCGACCGCTGGTTCTTGTCTTGGCGGAGCCGCTCCTGCCAGGTCTCTCCGTTGATCTGGCGGCTGCCGGTGACCTTGTCGGAGTTGGCCATCCGGTTGGCGAACTCGCCGGACGGCGGCTCGTCGCTCTGCGCCAGCATCGCGTGCTGCCGCTGCGCGGTGGCGAAGCCCAGCCGCCACGTCACGGCGCCGGCGTTGTCAGTGAGGTTCGAGCTGTTCGGCACCCAGTTGGGCAGCACCTCACGCGGCGACACGATCTCGTACGACGCGGCCCGGGCGGCGTTGACCTGGTCGATCGAGAAGTCCACCCGGGGGATGTGCTCGGTCCGGCTCTGCGGCGTGACGAGCAGGAAAAGCCCGGCGCCGGCGAGGCAGACGAGCAGTGCGAACACGTAACCGTAGATTCCCTGAGTGAACCGTCCCACGCGAGGGAGACTACCGGTCTCCTGCACCGGTGGCCGTATCAGCGTGGTTCGCCGAAGGCACCGAGGGCTCCGGAGGACGCCGGCCCTTGAGAGGCGGGGAGGAAGTCAAGGGCGCCTGATCCCGCCGATGAGCGCGAGGGCCTCCTCAGCGATCCGCCGGGCCGCCTCCGGATCCTCCGAGAGGGTCACCTCCTGCACGACGGCCGCCAGCGCTCCCGTGACGACCACGACCAGGGCGTCCTCGTGCTCGAAGAGCGCGGCCGTCCGCCTGGCCCACTGTCGCAGCCGGTCGCGCATCGTGACCTCGAAACCGGGCGGGGCGTCCCCCTGGAGGAACAGCGCGGCCAGATCGCGCTCGTTGAGACAGCCCTCCAGGTAGGCCCGGGCTCCCGCCAGGAACTGCGGCATCGGGTCGGTCTCTCCGGCGGCGCGCGCGGCCTGGACCGCGTCCCTGGTCCGCTGCGTCTGCCGCTGCTGGAACTCCTCGAACAGCGTGAGATAGAGATCGGCCTTGCCGGAGAAATGGTGATAGAGGCTGCCCACACTGGCCTCGGCCCGCCGCACCACGTCGGTCACCCCGGCCTCGGCGAACCCGCTGGTGATGAACACCTCCTTGGCCGCCTCGAGGAGCGCGACGCGGGTGGCCGCACCTCGGGTGGCCGCGCCGTGGTCGGGCGCCCGCGGTGTCGCCACGCCATGGACCGACATGCGCTTCGCCGCCGTCCGCTCGATATCGCCGCTCATGACGGCGACGATATCCCGGTCCCGTCAGATCCCGAGTCGCGCGACGGCAAATGGCCCTCGACCAGCGACAACAGGTTCAGACCAATCGGACAAAAAACCCTTAAAGAACTATGATCAATAATTACCCCTACTGTCCGCGACAGAATAAAGCGCGGCGGGAGGGGCAGCGAGAGAGTGAATCCAACTTTAAGGGGATCGATGTCTGATCACGTTCCGGCCCCGCTGGCAACCGGCGAGCACGCTCCCGACCGCAACCTGGCCCTCGAACTGGTCCGGGTGACCGAGGCGGCCGCGATGGCCGCCGCCCGCTGGGTGGGCCGCGGTGACAAGAACGGGGCGGACGGCGCCGCCGTCAACGCCATGCGGCAGCTCATCAACACGGTCTCCATGAACGGCTCCGTGGTGATCGGCGAGGGCGAGAAGGACAACGCCCCGATGCTGTACAACGGCGAAGATGTCGGCGACGGCACCGGCGCCGACTGCGACGTGGCGGTCGACCCGATCGACGGAACCCGGCTGTGCGCCCTCGGCATGAACAACGCGATCTCCGTCATCGCGGTGGCCGAGCGCGGCTCGATGTACGACCCGTCCGCCGTGTTCTACATGGAGAAGCTCGTGACGGGCCGGCAGGCAGCCGACCAGGTGGACATCGAGGCGCCGGCCGCGGACAACATCAGGGCGGTCGCCAAGGCCAAGGGCGCCAAGCCGTCCGACGTGACCGTGGTGATCCTCGACCGCCCGCGCCACGAGAACATCGTGAAGGAGATCAGGGAGACCGGGGCGAGGATCAGGTTCATCACCGACGGCGACGTGGCCGGTGCGATCATGGCGGCGCGCCACGGGACCGGTGTCGACCTGATGCTGGGGATCGGCGGCACCCCCGAAGGCATCATCGCGGCCTGCGCCATGAAGTGCATGGGCGGCGTCATCCAGGGCAAGCTGTGGCCGCGTGACGACGACGAGCGGCGCCGGGCGGCCGACGCCGGACTCGACCTGAAGCAGGTGCTGACCACCGACGACCTGGTGCGCTCCGACGACGTGTTCTTCGCGGCCACGGGGATCACCGACGGCGAGCTCATGCACGGCGTACGCTTCCAGGCCGGCGCCGCCGTCACCCACTCCCTGGTCATGCGCGGCCGGTCCGGAACGATCCGCAAGATCGAGAGCGAACACCAGCTCTGGAAGCTGGGCGCCTACAGCTCGATCAACTTCGACACGGCCGTATGAGGCCCTAGCGCCGAAAGAGGCCCTTTCGGGGACGTTTCGGTGAGCGGGCGACCACTTTGCCGGCGAAGACGAATCCCGCCAGTTCGATGACGGGCGCCTCCGGGGCGTAGTCCGCCGCGCCCGGTGGCAGCCGTACCTCGTTCTTGAACGAGCCCACGCGGGCCGAGGGCGCGGTCACGATCTGGACGCCCTCCGGAACGATCAGCGTGACCGTGCCCGCCACCACGGCGAGCTGGACCACGACCCGGCGTGACCGCAGCAGGGCTTCGCACAGGTCCATGGTCACCTTTCCGCCGAGAGACGTGATCGGCACCTCGGAAGGCACGACCCACCGGCCCGTACGGCTCTCACTACGGAACATGGCCGTCACGGGGCGGGAGTCCATGCGGAACGGCTGGCTCTCCGGCGGCAGCAGGTCGGTGGTGAGCCCGGCCAGCTCGCCCAGTGTCCGGGCCGCCCAGGCCTGGTCCACACGCTCCTCGTGCTCGGCGAGGGAGAGCCGCCCATCGGCGACCGCCTCGGTCAGGACGGCGATCACCCGCTCCCGGTCCCGGTCCGAGGCGCGCAGCTCACCCGGGTCCGGCCCCTGCGGCACGCGCGGCGTCAGGAACGCGGAGATCCACCTGCTCGGCTGGGACTGGAACTCGCTCACACCATCGAGGGTAAAGGGGCGGGCCCAAGAACGCATTGACCTTGTGAGCCGGGAATTCTAGTCTGACGAAACCCGAACCATCCTCATGTTCGCGGAGGGCCCGTGGTTTCAGAGGAAGCAGTGCCGATCCCGCGGGACCGACGGGCACGGCTGGCCGCGTTCGTCGTCTTCGCCGTCCAGGGCCTCACCTTCGCCACCCTGCTCACCCAGGTGGCCGTGTTGCAGAAGAACCACGGTCTGACCGATGGAGGGCTCGCGGTCCTGCTGCTCGTCGCGCCGGTCATCGCGGGCGTGGGAAGCGTGCTCGCCGGGATCGCCGCGGACGTGCCGACACTGGTGGCCGCCATCACGGCGTTCGGCCTCGGACTGGGCGGCGTGGACGGCCCAGCAGCGTCGCGAACTCGCGTACCGCCGATGTGATGCGGTGCGCGGGCAGGCGGGCGAAGCCGACGACGAACGCGCGCGGCGACCGCTCCTCCGATGCCGCGGTCTCCACGACGTCGGCGGTGAGACCGGCCGTACGCGCCGCGGCGGTCAGCACCCCCGCACCCCGCCCTTCGGACTCGGGGAACTCGGCGTAAACGTGCAGACCGGCGGAGATGCCGTGGACCGTGATCCAGGGCAGGTGCTCGGCCAGTGCGAGGACCATGGCGTCCCTGCGGATCCGGTACTCGCGACGCATCCGCCTCAGGTGCCGGTCGTATCCTCCGGTCCTGATGAGGTGCGCGAGCGCGTACTGGTCGATGACCGGTGAGCCGAGATCGATCTCCCCCCGCGCGAGCCGTACGGACCGGGCGAGCCTCGGCGGCGCCACGATCCAGCCGAGCCGCAGCCCCGGGGCGAGCGGCTTGCTGACGCTGCCCGCCAGCACGACCCGGTCGGGCGCGAGGCCCTGCAGGCAGCCGACCGGGTCGCGGTCGAAGCGGAACTCGGCGTCGTAGTCGTCCTCCAGGATGAGCGCACCGGTCTCGGCGGCCCAGGCGATCAGCTCGGCACGGCGGCGCGGGGAGAGCACGACCCCGGTCGGGTACTGATGGGCGGGGGTCACCAGGACGGCCTCGGCCCCGGTCCCGGCGAGTGCCTCGACGAGGATGCCCTCCCCGTCCACCGGCACCGGCGCCAGGTCGGCGCCCGCCCGCCGGAGCAGCGGTATCTGGCGTGGGCTGGTCGGGTCCTCCACCGCGAGGACGATCCTGCGGCCGCTCTCCGCCGAGAGCACCTGGATGATCACGCTCAGGCCCTGGGCCACACCCGTGACCACCGCCACGTTCTCCGGCGCCGCGTCGCAGGCGCGCACCCGGCGCAGGTAGGCCGCGAGCTCTTCACGCAGTTCGGGTACGCCTCCGGGGTCGCCGTAGTCGAACGCGTCGTTCGGCAGCGTCGTCAGCGCATGCCTGATCGCGGCCAGCCAGGCCCGCCGCGGGAAGGCGCCCAGATCTGGAGAGGTCACCCGATGCCCGTGATACGACAGCCGGTGCCGGTCCCGCCGGATCTCCGGAGTCTCGGCACGGCCGACCGTCGGGGGCCGCGCCTTCGCGGGCGGAACACCCGCGGCCGAGCCCTTCCCCGGCATGGGTGCGGACCCGGGCGCGGCGGCGACCCGGGTGCCCGCGCCGACCCTGGCCTCCAGGAAGCCCTCGGCCACCAGTTGCTCGTACGCCTCCACGGCGACGCCACGGGACACGCCGAGATCCCTGGCCAGTTCCCGGGTGGCGGGAAGCCGGGTGCCGTGGACGAGCCGCCCGGACCTGATGGCATCCCGCAGTTCGCCGGCGATCTGGGCGGCGATCCCGCCCCTGCCGCGGTCGATGACCAGGTGAAGATCCGTCATTGGCCCAAAATAACGCCAGCTGATTGGACCAGTTGAGGGAACCATTGCGTTCCTAGCATCATCTGACGTGAGCACCCCTTCGGACGCCTCCCCGTCCGCCGTCCTACGGCGCGTCGACGCGACTGTCCCCGCCCGGAGCCGTACCCGTTATGTCGTCTGTGCGGCCACCGCGATGTTTCTTGTCGGGACCCTCGCCGCGGTCTCGGACGTGATCGAGAGCTATCCGGTCTACGGCGGCCAGGCGCTGCGCTATCTCGCCGCCGCCGTCATCCTGCTCGTCGTCGCCCGCCTGCGCGGCCTCGGTCGCGTACGGCTCGGCCTCCGCGAGTGGGCGTTGCTCGCGGCGCTGGCGCTGACCGGCCTTGTCGCGTTCAACGTCTGCGTGATCGAGGCGACCCGGGCGGCCGGCCCGTCCCTGGTGGGCATCATCCTGGGGACCGTGCCGCTGGCGCTGGCCGTCCTCGGCCCGCTGACCGGCACGCTGACCGGCCTGCTGACCGGGCAGCCGACCTCCGGCAAGGCCGGTGGGGGCCGGCCTCTGCCGTCCCCGCGGATCGTCGTCGCCGCACTCGTCGTCGTGGCGGGCGCGACCGTGGCGACGGGGGCCGGCAGCGGAAACCTCTCCGGACTGATGTGGTCGCTGGGCGCGCTGGCCTGCGAGGTCTGCTTCTCACTCCTCGCCCTGCCGCTGCTGCCGAAGCTCGGACCGGTCCGGGTCTCGGCCTACTCGGTCGCCCTCGCCGTACCGTTCCTGCTGGTGATCGGGCTTGTCGTGGACGGCCCGGGCATCCTGCGCGTCCCGACGCCGGCCGAGGCGCTCGGGCTGGGCTATCTCGCGATGATCGTGACGACGGTGGCCTTCTTCCTCTGGTACACGGCGCTGCCCGGCCTGGGTGCGGACCGGGCCGGGTTGTTCGCCGGGATGATCCCGATCGGAGCAATCATCACGGCCGCGGTCCTCGGCCTGGGCCTGCCGTCGGCGGCGGACGTCGCCGGGGCGGCCATCGTCATCGGCGGCATCCTCCTCGGCCTGAAACCCCCGAAATAAGCCGTAGGTCGTGCTCCCCGGCGTGGCCACGGCCGACAGCCGGGATTCCGGCCGGCCCGCTCTCGCCCGCAGCCTCCCTCCCAGGGGGTAACCGGAGCCCCGCGAGGCGGGCCGTACCCTTTGGTGGGGCGTCGTTCCGCTGCCGGGAGGCCGGGCGGCGGCCCGATCGACTCACATGAGCAGACGCAGAGGACCGAGGACATGCCGGAGTTCGACTACACCGACCTGCTGCCGCTTGGGGCGGAAGACACCGAGTACCGCCTGATCACCGCCGAGGGGGTGCGGGTCATCGAGGCGGCCGGGCGGAGGTTCCTGGAGGTCGAACCGGAGGCCCTGCGGCTGCTCACCGAGACCGCGATCCACGACATTTCCCACTATCTCCGATCATCCCACCTGGCCCAGCTCCGCAAGATCATCGATGACCCGGAGGCCAGCGGCAACGACCGCTTCGTCGCGCTCGACCTGCTGAAGAACGCGGGCATCTCGGCGGGCGGCGTGCTGCCGATGTGCCAGGACACCGGCACCGCGATCGTAATGGGTAAGCGCGGCAGGCACGTGCTGACCGACGGGCGGGACGCCGAGCACGTCAGCCGGGGCGTTTACGACGCCTACACTCGCCTCAACCTGCGCTACTCCCAGATGGCCCCGCTGACCATGTGGGACGAGAAGAACACCGGCAGCAACCTCCCCGCGCAGATCGAGCTCTACGCCGAGGACCCCCTGGGCCACCCGGACGAGTACAAGCTGCTGTTCATGGCGAAGGGCGGCGGCTCGGCCAACAAGTCGTTCCTCTACCAGGAGACCAAGGCCGTGCTCAACGAGAAGCGGATGCTCCAGTTTCTGGAGGAGAAGATCCGCTCGCTCGGCACCGCCGCCTGCCCGCCGTACCATCTGGCGATCGTCGTCGGCGGCACCAGCGCCGAGTACGCGCTGAAGACCGCGAAGTACGCCTCGGCCCGCTACCTCGACAGCATCCCGACGGAGGGATCGGCGAGCGGGCACGGCTTCCGAGACCTGGAGATGGAGAAGAAGGTCTTCGAGCTCACCCAGCGGCTCGGCATCGGGGCCCAGTTCGGCGGCAAGTACTTCTGCCACGACGTCCGCGTGATCCGGTTGCCGCGCCACGGCGCGTCCTGCCCGGTCGCGATCGCGGTGAGCTGCAGTGCCGACCGGCAGGCGCTGGCGAAGATCACACCGGAGGGCGTCTTCCTGGAGCGGCTGGAGACCGACCCGGCCCGCTTCCTCCCCGACACGACGGAGGAGCACCTCTCGGATGATGTCGTGAGCATCGACCTCAACCGCCCGATGCCCGAGATCCTCGCCGAGCTCACGAAATATCCGGTCAAGACGCGGCTGTCGCTCACCGGACCCCTCGTCGTGGCCCGCGACATCGCCCACGCCAAGATCGCCGAACGACTGGACGCCGGCGAGGAGATGCCCGACTACCTGAAGAACCATGCCGTCTACTACGCGGGGCCGGCGAAGACGCCCGAGGGGTACGCCTCGGGGTCGTTCGGGCCGACCACGGCCGGGCGGATGGACTCCTACGTGGAGCGGTTCCAGGCGGCGGGCGGCTCGCTGGTCATGCTGGCCAAGGGCAACCGGTCCAAGCAGGTGACCGATGCCTGCCGCGAGCACGGCGGCTTCTACCTCGGCTCGATCGGTGGTCCGGCGGCCCGGCTCGCCCAGGACTGCATCAAGAAGGTCGAGGTCCTGGAGTATCCGGAGCTGGGGATGGAGGCCGTCTGGCGGATCGAGGTCGTGGACTTCCCCGCCTTCATCGTCGTGGACGACAAGGGGGAGGACTTCTTCACCGACTCCTCTGGACCGGTCCTGACCATCGGCCGCCGCTGACCTCTCACCTCTCTGTCAAAACTTTTGACAGAAGATCGCAACAATTTCCCGGCATGGTCTCTACAGGTCGCATCGCACAAATAGGTAAGCTGCCACCCATGCGTGCGCCCTCCGGATACCAGCTAGCCGCGCGCTACCGGCTTTTGGAGCCGGTCGGCCGCGGCGGAATGGGCACCGTCTGGCGCGCGAGGGACGAACTTCTCGATCGTGACGTGGCTGTCAAGGAGGTGCGGCTGCCGCTGGTCCTCGACGAGGACCTGCGCACCGAACTGTGCGCCAGGACCGAGCGGGAGGGCCGGGCGACCGCCATGGTCGCCCACCCCTCGGTGATCACCATCTTCGACGTGATCACCGAGGACGACCGGCCGTGGATCGTCATGGAGCTCCTCAAGGCGCAGTCGCTGGAGGAGGTCGTCAGGCTGGAGGGGCCGCTGCCCCCGCGCCAGGTGGCCGAGATCGGCCGGCAGGTCCTCGGCGCGCTGCGCGCGGTCCACGCGAAGGGCATCCTGCATCGGGACGTCAAGCCCAGCAACGTCCTCGTCACCGAGGACCGTGCCGTGCTGACCGACTTCGGCCTCGCCGCCGTGGAGGGCGACAAGTCGATCACCCAGGCCGGGATCGTGCTCGGGTCGGCCGGCTACATCGCCCCGGAGCGGGTGCTCGGCGACAAGGCCAGCCCCGCCGCCGACCTGTGGTCGCTCGGCGCGACCCTCTACACCGCGGTCGAGGGACGCGGCCTGCACGGCCGCCGTACGGCTGCCGCCGCGCTGGCCGCCCTCACGAGCGGCGCGCCGATCCCGATGGAACGGGCCGGTCCGCTCGCCCCGGTGCTGCGCGGGCTGCTCCAGATCGATCCCGCCGCGCGGCTCGACAGCGTCCGCGCGGCGCTCATCCTCTCCAGGATCGCGTCCGGCGGGACCGTCGAGGAGTACGGCCCGCAGCCCCGTCGTGCCCCGATCCCGCCCGTCGCGTCGTTCGCGCCGACCCGCAAGTCACCGCACCGCGGACAGCACCGGGCGGAGTCACGGCCGCGGCTGCGCATGTTCCCGCACCCGTCACCCTCCCAACCCCAGAACATCCAGCCCCAGAACGTCCAGCCCCAGTACGTCCAGCCCCAGTACATGCAGCCCCAGTACGTCCAGCCGCAGCATGGTCAGGCCCAGCACGGGCAGACACAACCCCAGCAGACACAACCCCAGCACCCGCAGCCGCGCTCGCGTGCGTTCCGGGAAACCGCCACGACGCCGAACAACGACCCCGCCTGGCAGTACGGCCAGCCGTACTCGCATCCGCAGCAGCACTTCGGACACCAGCACGATCACATGGCGGCGACGGCCCCGCCCCGACGGCGTCCGGCTGAAGGCGTGCACCGCAAGCCCACGGAGCCGACCCTTCACCAGATGGTCCACAGCCCGTTGATGCGGCGCCTGGCCACAGTGATCAAGCTGGTCGTCCCCAGACGATTCTGGCCCCGCATTTTTCTCAGGTGAGGACCAGGTCGCGTCCCAAGCGGTTGCGAACGGAAAATCGCTATCTTTCTTCACATGGCGGGACTTCAACCACGGCTGCTCGCGCACCGCTACGAACTTCGCATACCGATCGGCCGGGGGACGATGGGCACCGTCTGGCGTGCCTTCGACCGCTCGCTGGGCCGGGAGGTCGCGGTAAAGGAGATCCGGCAGGATCCCGGACTCAACCCGGTGCAGCGGCGGGAGTTGCGGGAACGCATGCTGCGCGAGGGCCGCATGGCGGCCAGGATCGCCCATCCCTCGGTCGCCACCATCCACGACGCCATCGAGGTGGACGGCATCCCCTGGATCATCATGGAGCTGGTCGAGGGCCGGTCGCTCGAGCAGGTGATCGACGAGGAAGGCCCACTCCCGCCCCGGTTGGTCGCCGAGATCGGCTACGACCTGCTGGGCGCGCTGCGGGCCGCGCACGCCCGGGGCATCCTGCACCGGGATGTGAAGCCGAGCAACGTCCTGTTGACCAGGACCGGGAGGGTCGTGCTGACCGATTTCGGCATCGCCAAAGCGGCGGGCGACATCGCACTCACCCAGACCGGCATGGTGATCGGCTCGCCCGGCTACACGGCCCCCGAGCGAGCGCGCGGCGAGCACGCCGGTCCCGAGTCGGACCTGTGGTCACTCGGCGCCACCCTGTACTTCGCCGTCGAGGGCAGGCCCGCCTACGAGCGCGGGTCGCTCAGCGCGACGTTGAGCGCGCTGATGACCGAGACCGCCGATCCGCCGACCCAGGCCGGCCCACTCCGTCCGATTCTGGACGGGATGCTGGAGAAGGACCACAGAGCACGCCTCACCGCGGAGAGGGCCTCCGCGATGCTGCGGATCGTGGCCGACACCCCGACCGGCGGCACCCCGGCCGCGAGCGTCCCGCAGGAGGAGAAGACCGCCCCACTCCCGGACGGCGACCGGACGATGACGATCGTCCGCCCCCCTGACGACCCGCGGGTCGCGCCGGCCCCCCGCCCGTCGCCGCCCCCCGCGGGGCCCGAGGGCTCCGCTGCCTCCGACGAGGACGAGGTGACGGCTCCCCGGCGGTTGCCGGGCCCCCGCAGGCCGCTGCCTCCGAGGCCGGGCATGGGCCTCGGGCACGCCGCCGAGCGGCCCTCCGGGCTGAGTGCCATGGGACCTGCCGCATCGGACGGCGCCCGGTTCGGGGAGCAGGGCCCCGATCGGCCGCACGGGCTGGGCACCGACCTGTTCTCCGTGCAGAGCCCGTCGGCGCCCGACACCTCCGCCCGGGTCCGCGTGCTCCTGGTCGCCTTGGCCGCCTTCGCCGCGTTCATCGTCCTCGTAATCGTGATCGTGACAGCGTACGGCTGACCGCCGAGACGGACGCGCAGCCACCACGCCTGGCCGTACGGCCAGGCAGGAAGAACACTTGCCCTACGCGTTCGTTAAGCGATATTCGGTGAGCAATAGCTCACGCACTGCATCACCCTATGACGCTTCCTCTACCTGGCGGCGAGCGCGACGTCTAGGATCACACGATATGGATGTCCCCGCACAGGCTCGTGGTGTGCTGTATGTCATTGTGTGCGCCGCGCCTGCGGCTGCCGATGTGCACGCACTGGTGGTGCTCGCGCGGGCTGCCGGATGGCAGGTGCACGTTGTCACGACGCCGATGGGGGCGGGGTTCGTTAATGCCAAGAAGCTGGAACGCCTCACGGGTGATCTGGTCCGCAGCACCTACCGGACACCTGACCAGCCCAAGGGGCTGCCACCCGCCGACGCGGTGATCGTAGCTCCGGCAACCTTCAATACGATCAACAAGTGGGCGGGTGGGATCACCGACACGTTCGCCGTAGGGCTGCTGTGTGAGGTGATGGGCTTCGACGTTCCGATCGTGGCCGTGCCGCTGCTCAAGGACGTCCTCGCCCGCCATATCGCTTTCGGCCGTAGCCTCGCCGACCTGCGGCGGATGGGGGTCCGGGTGCTCTTCGATCCCGCTGCGCCGCCCAATGCGCGCATGCCATCCTGGGGGCAGATCCTGCAAGAACTCCATGACCTGATCGAGGTCGGGCCCTCTTAGGAGTGGTGACGTGGATGCCCGCAACGAGATCGGCCAGCGAATCGCCCGGGCGCGTCGCCGCCGCGGCCTCTCTCAGTCGGTCCTAGCTGGATTGATCGGTCGTTCAGAGAGCTGGCTCAGCCAGGTCGAGCGGGGCCAGAGATCTGTGGACAACCACTCGGTGATCAATGCTCTGGTGGGGGCCCTCGGCTTGACGGTTGACGAGCTCACGATGAGGAAGACGGAGGCGGCCACGCGCTACCAGGCGGCATCCGAGATCCGGCGGGCGATGATGGGCTATGACGGCCTTGCCTCATTGATCGACCCGCGCCATGTGGAAGGTGCGCCGGAAAGCCTCGCATGGCTTCGCCACGAGGTCCGTAAGGTCAACTGGCTCTACCAGGCCACGCGGTACGACGAGACAGGCAGGCGACTGCCGCGGCTTATCGTCGCGACCGAACTGGGCAGCCGTCACGCACCCGCCGCGCGACGAAGGGCATATCACACGCTCCGCGCGCTGACCTACCATTGCACTGCCACGACCTTGCGAAGGGTTGGGGAGGCCGAACTCGCCTGGATGGCCGCCGACCGCTCCCTGTCAGCCGCCCAAGACGCCGAACGATCGCTCCTAGCCGCCGTCAGCGCCTACCGGCTCGGTTATGTGTTCGTCCGGCTCGGCGAGGCGGATAAGGCGATGCACTTGGTCCAACGAGCGGCAGACGCCCTCGGACTTTCGACCAAGAAGTCGGACCCACGGGCCTTGTCGATCATCGGGGCGCTTCACCTGGGAGCCGTCACCGCTGCCGCCTCCCGATACGACCACGCGGCGGTGGCGTCCTTCCTGGCAAAGGCCCGCAATATCGCCGCAATCATCGGGGACGATCGCAACGACTTCTGGACGGCCTTCGGGCCAGCCAACGTCATCATCCACGAGGTGTCGGCAGCCGTGGAGTACGGCGACGCGCGACAGGCTATCAGCAGAGGCGAGAGTCTCAACATCGCCGTTCTCGCGCCCGGCCTGGTCGGGCGCCGCGCCCAAATCCATCTCGATATGGCGCGGGCGTACGCATTGCAGCGCAAAGACGCCGCCTCGGTCAACATGCTGCTCCAAGCTGAGCGGCTCTCCTCCCAGCTCGTGCGGTACGGCGCACGGCCTCGCGATCTGCTGACGCAGCTTCTCAAACGCGAGCATCGGGCGAGCACCCCCGAACTCCGGGGCCTGGCCCGCCGGGCCGGGATCACCTGACCCGCATTCCAGTACGGGTTCTTTACCTTCACAGCCGTACGGCACCCGCGTTCGCAAACTTCCTACGGTTCCCCTTGCTGTCATCAGCAGTTCCGCTGGCGGGAAGGGGAATCCAAGCGATGCCAGGCAACGTGACGGTCGGCAGGAGTGCCGCGGTGAGTGCTGAGACGTTCGGCTCTCCTGGTTCTGAGGCGGGGAGCGGCGGACAGAGCCGATCCGCCGACACGACGCCGCCCTGCCAGGAAGGGTGGAAGGTCTGGCACAGCGATGCCGGTCGGCTGTGGGCGACGCGCACACGCCCCTTCAGACCGGACGAGGAGCGGGCCGGGGCCTACCGAACCGTCGATGCCGACACCGACGAGCAGTTGGCCGCGCTGATCACCGAGCAAGAGCGTCGTGCGGAGTCGGTCCAGTGAGCCGACTGATGATCGGCCCACTGAGCGGCGAGATCCTCGGTCGACCCGGTCTGGAGGCGGGGGAACGGCGGGCGGAGGCGATCCAGTGCATCCTGGCCGGGACGACGATAGCCGAGGTGCGCACGGCGCTCGGTCTGGACGCCGCCGACGAGCGCGCGGTGGCCGATCATGTGCGGAAGGCGAGCCCGTGGATGGCGGTGGTCACGCTCGACCCCGGTGATCCCGACGACTGGGGCGACTGCCCCGGCATCTCCCCACATCCCGGCCCGCCGCTGCCGGGCCGTACCGAACTGTTCTGGTGCGGTGAGGTCCCCGGGCTGGGGCGGGTGGTGGAGCACACCTGCCTCTGCATCATGACCGAATACGAACTGCTTTCCTACGGCGGCACCTACCGCATCCGCCGCACCACCATCCCTCGGGCCGGGGTGCCGACGGTGTCGTTTACCGGCGGATGGCGGCGGCCGGAGGCCTACGAGTGGTGGTTCCGCCTGCTGACCGGGCAGGCCCGATGAGCCGCCCTGCCGGTTGTCGTTGGCCACGGCCGGCAGGGGCAGGCGGGCCACCCACCCGGCACCGAGGCTTGACGGCACGCACCGCATAACCCGGGTGCCTGCCTGCCTTCCCCGTCAGACTGGCAACAGGTAAGGAGAGTAGTGCTGATGAAATTGAGTGATCTTCTCGCCGGATACGGCACCGGGTGCTGCAAGGCGACCCAAGGTCGGCCGACATCAGAGCCGGCATCGCGTATGACTCGCGGCGTACCACTGGACGCCGTGGCCGCCACCCTCCGTGAACTTGTCCAACTCACCGGCCGGTCAGCGCTGGACGTGGAGTTCGCCGTCAGCGCAGGGCGGCTGTATCTACTCCAGGTCCGCCCCCTGTCAGGTGTCGCACGCGACCATTCCGACGTTGACGCCCGAGCGGCCGCCGAGATCGCCGAGGTCAAGGACTTCCTTCGGGTACGCAATCGTCCCCGTCATGGCCTCCACGGTTCCTACAGCGTTTACAGCAACATGGCGGACTGGAACCGTTCCTCAAGACTGTGTATGAATGACATTCACAGCCGCACGCCCCGAACGGTGCTGGGCGCACTGGTCGGCCGCTTTCGCAACCGGGCGGCGACGCGGATCACGTCCGCGGTCCAGTCCCGGAAGGGCGGCGTCCCTCACGACCCGCCCGCCGGAGAGCGGTCAAAGGGCGACGGGGAGGCCCTGAACCATCGCTCTGGTGGAGCAGGGGCCCCGCATACCCGGCACCACTTCCCGGCGTCACGGAACGTACAGGAATGGTAACCGAATGGCTGTGGGTGTGCAATCCGTACGGCAGGCCACACGAACACGGTGATGCACACTCATGCGATCTCACCTCCCAACAGTTGAGAACCCCGCTGAGATGATCGGCGCTCACCCCCGCCCCCTGGCGCTGTCCCTATACCAACGACTGATCACCCGTGACGTGTGGCGCGACGCGCGGCGGCGTCTCGGCTACCGCGACCCCGCCCCGCACCACCTCATGGTCACCCTGGCGGGCCGACCGTATGTGGACCTTCGGTCGGACTTCAACTCTTATCTCCCCGCAGACCTGGACGATCAGCTCTGCCATAAGCTGGTCGACTGCTACCTTGATCTGCTCAGTCGTCGCCCTGAGGCACATGACAAGGTCGAGTTCCTCATCTGTCCCAGCGCCCTGGCCTTCGATTTTCCGCAACACACTGACGCTCTGGCCGCCGCCGGGCTCACCCCTGGCGAGATCGACCAGCTACGCGCCAGCCTGTTGCGCCTGACCCGGAGCGTGGTGCTCGACCACGAAGGCCAGCTCGCCCGGATGCACCAGCGCATCAGTCAACTCCCTATCAGCCGTGCCCGTCTCCTGGCCCGCGCGCATGAAGAACATCCACTGTTCCTCGCCGATGCCCTGTTGGACGATGCGCTCCATCACGGCACCCTCCCGTTCGCCGTCGCCGTACGCGCCACGTTCATCGGCACCGCCCTGTGGCGATCCCTGCTTATCACCGGTGTCATCGACCGCGCTCAACACGATGCGTTTCTCGCCGGTATCCAGACCGTGGCCACCCGATTCGCCGGCGATCTGACGGCGTACCAGCGCGGCAAGATGCCTCACGAGGACTTCCTCGCCCGCTATGGACATCTCAGGCCAGGCACCTATGACATCACAACACCCAGTTACGCCTTGGCGCCCCACCTGTATCTTGACCGCTCCCGCGTCAGTCCAATGCGGCGACTCCCCTTCGCCGCGCAGAACCTTCCCGTCAGCACCATACGGGCCATCGACGCCCAGCTCACCCGCATCGGCCTTGACTTCACTGGCCAAGATCTATTGGATTTCATTCGCGTGACCCAGGCTCGCCGTGAGGCGTACAAGTTCGAGTTCACCGCGAACATCAGCCACGCGCTCGACTTCATTGCGGCCTTCGGCCGACGCCATGGACTGGACACCGAGTGCCTGTCCTATCTCACTGCGGAAGACCTGCTCGCCTACACCGATGCCACCATCACGATCCACGACATCGACCGGCTCCGGCATCTGGCAGAAGACCGACGGCGAACGTACACGGCCCAAGCCTGTGTGCACCTGCCCGACGTGATCATCAACACCCATGACATCGACATCATCACCAGTCAGCACACAGCGAACTTCATCACCGACCAGAAGGTCACAGCCCCCGCCGTCCACGTCACCCGGTCTCAGCCAGCCGGATCCATCGACCTGGCCGGGCGCATCGTCCTGACTACGAACGCCGATCCGGGCTTCGAGTACCTGTTCTGCCGGGGCATCGCCGGTCTCGTTACCCAATACGGCGGAATAGCCTCTCACATGTCGATCAGGTGCATGGAAACGGGCACCCCGGCGGCGATCGGGTGCGGGCCGGACACGTTCGCCCACCTGTCCCGCGCACACACCATCACCCTCGACTGCGCACAGCAATTGATCACCCCCGTAGGCTGAGGTCGGCCATGACCTGAGACCGGCCAGTGTGGATCCCCTCCCGCTCATGTGGGCCGGGGCCTGGTCATGGACAGCACATTGAGGATCTCGTCGAGTTGCTCCTCGGTCAGCGTGCCGTCGGCGACGTGACCTCGCTCAATCACAACCTCCTTGATCGTCTTCCGCTCGCGCAGCGCCTGCTTGGCGATTTCCGCCGCCTCCTCGTAGCCCACATAACGGTTCAACGGGGTGACGATGGCCGGCGACGACTCCGCGTACTCCCGCATCCGGTCCTCATTGGCCGTGACCCCGGCCACGCATCTGTCGGCGAGCAGCCGAGAGACGTTCGCCAGCAGCCGGATCGACTCCAGCAGGTTGCGCGCCATCACCGGCAGCATCACGTTGAGCTCGAACGCGCCGCCCGCCCCAGCCATGGTGATCGCCGCATCATTGCCCACCACCTGCGCGACCACCATCGTGACGGCCTCCGGGATCACCGGGTTGACCTTTCCCGGCATGATCGACGACCCCGGCTGGAGGTCGGGGAGGTTGATCTCGGCGAGCCCGGCGCGCGGCCCCGACCCCATCCACCGTAGATCATTAGCGATCTTGTTCATCGACACCGCGATCACCTTCAGCATCCCGGACAGCTCCACCAGGCCGTCTCGCGCGCCCTGCGCCTCGAAGTGGTCGCGCGCCTCGGTGAACGGCAGGCCGGTCGTGCGGCTCAGCTCCGCCACGACCGCCGCCGCCCAGTCTGGCCCCGGCACGTTGACGCCCGTGCCCACGGCCGTACCGCCCAGCGGCAGTTCGGCCAGGCGCGGCAGCGCCGCCTGGAGCCGTTCGATGCCCAGTTCGATCTGCGCGGCGTACCCGCCGAACTCCTGGCCCAGTGTGACGGGCGTCGCGTCCATCAGGTGGGTCCGGCCCGCCTTGACCACGTCGGCGAAATCGGAGGCCTTCTCCGCCAGCGTGGTCGCCAGGTGTTCGAGCGCGGGGGTGAGATCGTGCGTGACCGCCAACGTGGCCGCCACGTGAATCGAGGATGGGAACACATCGTTGGACGACTGGGCGGCGTTGACGTGATCGTTCGGGTGGACCGGGCGGCCGAGCCGTTCCTCGGCGAGCGTCGCGATCACCTCGTTGACGTTCATGTTGGACGAGGTGCCCGAGCCCGTCTGGAAGACGTCCACCGGGAACTGGTCGTCCCACCGCCCCTCGACGATCTCGCCGGCGGCGTCCCGTACGGCCCGGGCCAGCTCGGCGTCGATGACGCCGTAGTCGGCGTTGACCTTCGCGCAGGCGGCCTTGATCCGGGCGAGGGCGGCGATGTGCGCGGGTTCCAGTCCCCGGCCGGACACCGGGAAGTTCTCCACCGCCCGCTGGGTCTGCGCCCGCCACTTGGCGCGGGCGGGAACCCGCACCTCGCCCATGGAGTCATGTTCAACACGGAATTCGCCCATGAACCACTCCTATCAAGAGCCGACGCCGAGGACACCGACGCCCGGCCCGAATGGGGCACGACCCGAGGAAGGTCTGTCTCAGTGCCGACGGGTGGCGACCACCCGGCGAAGCCGTACCGCGAGCCGCCTGAGCTTCGACGGCGCGGCGCCGCGAACGTGCCCGGCGCGGAGCACGTCCACCTGACCTGCGCGGCTCACCGCCAGGCAGAACCGCAGGTCCGCCTCCTTCTGGTCGATCCGCAGGCTGGGCCGCCAGGCCCCGGGCCCGAGGCAGTCCTCACCCCCGACCCGGCTCACGGGCACCTTCGCGATGAGCTGGCCGGCGACCCGCCCCGGGATCCCGGGCTCGACGAGCGCGGGCACCGCCATGGTCCGGCCACGTCCGTCCTGCTCGTGGAGGACCAACTCCACCGTGGGCCCTCCGCTCGGCGGCACGTACGGCACGGGCACGACCACGAAGGCATGCCCGCCCTGCCGCGCCACCGCCGCCCTGGACGAGACCAGCGCGACGGACTCGGAGAACGAACCCGGTTGCACGCGGACGCCCAACTCGCCCCGTTCGGACCAGCATGGCGTCACCAACCTCCTGGGCTCGTCGGCGAGCACGCCCGCGCAGGTCATCACCGCGTCGGGGCGGGCGATCCGGGCGCGGCCGGGATGGACGCCGCGCATCCGCACGTGAACCTCCCACATGCCCGGCGGCAGCGGCCGACCCATGGCGGCCGACCCCACGTCGAGCCGCGCCTCCCCACTCGCCCAGACCCGCGCCCGGCCCTTGACCGAAGCACGCCCGACCGTGCTCGCCGCCGGAAGGAGGTACGTCACGCCGGTCTCGGGGTCGCGGATGTAGACCTCCATGCGGACCCTGCCCACCGCCCCGGTGACGTCCACGAGGTCGGGAGCGGTCAGCCCCTTGATCGGCGCCGGAGGCGTCCACAGCAGGCGGTCATCCTGCTCACGGAACCACATGGGGCCGCCGTCGGCCTGGAGGATCTCCACGCTCAGGTCGAGCACGAGCGTGCCGCGGTCCCAGCGCAGGTCCCGCAGCTCGGCGCTCAGCCGGGTGCCATGCGATGCCTCGGCGAGTTCGACGAGCGACTCCGGCCGGTCCTGGCGCAGCAGCGCCACCCGTGCCCGCGGACGCACCGGCAGATGCGCGTCGAGGTTCTCCGGGATCCGGTCCAGGGTCAGGCGCCGCAGGAACGAGAACAGGATCGCCCGCTCGTCCGGGGCGGCGGTGAGGAAGCGGGTCCCGCCGAGGCGGCGCAGCCCCAGCACGCGGTACCAGTGCGCGTAGATCCGGTCACGCTGCGCCCCCGGCTCGGTGTGTGCGTCGACGACGTCGAAGACCGCGTTGAGGCCTTCGAACAGCGCCTCGGCGTCCAGCGTCTCCTCCTCGGCGGGGTCCACGTGGCAGCAGACCTCTTCGGCGAGCACCGCGATCACCTTCGCCGACAGGTAGGCCCTGGTCGTGAAGAGCTGATCCGACAGCGGCCGGTCGAGGAAGCGCAGTTGCTGGGATTCCAGGAATTCACGACTGAGCAGCTTGTGCGCCGTCGGCAGCGCGAGGAGATGGTCGCGCAGGATGTCGGCACGCAACCGGTTCGCCGCGAAAGCCGACTGCGGCGGACGGTCGCGCGAGCCGTTGCGCGGGGCGTTGCCTGGGTCGCCGCGTAGGGCGTTGCGTGGGGCGTTGCGTGGGGCGTCGGCCAGCCTGCCGATCAGCACATCGGCGTCGGCGTCCACCGCCATGTCGTGCATCCGCTCCAGCGCGTACGGCTCCAGCCTGTCGCACTGGTTCATCAGGTAGACGTACTCGCCCCGCGCGACTGACAGTCCCACGTTGCGGCCCCGTACGGGCGAGCCGCTGTGATCGAGGTGCAGGACGCGGACGTTCGACCGGTGCTCGGCGACCGCGTCCAGCCGCCGCCGTGTCCCGTCCGTGGAACCGTCGTCCGCGAAGATCACCTCATAGTCTTCCGGCGGCAGCGACTGCTCCAGGAGCGAACGCACGCACGCGCCGAAGGCGTCGTTCTCGAGCCCGGGATTGGACACGGGCACTACCACGCTGACCTTCACACCCATGAGGCCAAGCGTGCAGTGCGGACCGCTGAGATCCTGTCAGCTTGCCGAAAGGACGAACAACCCTGACCAGAGTTTCGCGCG
The DNA here is from genome assembly GCF_042435035.1 of Sphaerimonospora cavernae. Taxonomy (NCBI): domain Bacteria; kingdom Bacillati; phylum Actinomycetota; class Actinomycetes; order Streptosporangiales; family Streptosporangiaceae; genus Sphaerimonospora; species Sphaerimonospora cavernae. Next base: position 106,352 of record NZ_JBHMQT010000009.1, on the reverse strand, counting down.
CCAGCCCATACCCCGTGATCTTGTAGTTTCTCGCAAGCCGTCCCCCTGACCTGCGTGAATCCCATTCGTGATCTTGTAGATAATCGCAGAAGTGCCATCTGACCTGCACTTTACATGTTCATGATCTTGCAGTCGTGAATGCAAGATCATGAACAGTGTTTTCGCTGCTCAGAGTACGCATCTGCAAGAAACTGCAAGATCATAAAATGTAAACAAGCTGGTGAGACGGGTCGCCTGCGAGAATTCGCAAGATCACGTCGGGGGTTAGTACCAGCCGACGCGCTGGGAGTGGGCCCAGGCTCCGCAGGGCGTCTTGTAGCGACCGGCGATGTAGCCGAGGCCCCATTTGATCTGGGTGGCGGCACTTGTCTGCCAGTCCGACCCGGCGCTGGCCATCTTGCTGCCGGGGAGCGCCTGGGGGATGCCGTACGCACCGCTGTAGCGGTTCATCGCCCGCTCGTTCCAGTGGCTCTCCCTGTCCCAGAGCTTCTCCAGGCAGCCCCACTCGCCGCCCCATCCGCGGGCCTCGACCAGTTGCCGGCCGAGCGCCTTGTTGCTGCCCGGGTCCGGAGTCGAGCCGGGCGGGAAGTCCGCCGGCTCGAATCCCCCTCCGCCCGGCGCCTTCGGCGCGATCTTCACGGGGTCGAGGCCGCCGTCGGTGTGCTCGCTCCGCAGTTCCTTCTGCCGTTGCTTTCTGAGCGCCTGTGCGGCCGCCGCCTTGAGCGCGTCGTTCTCCGGGTTGGGCGCATAGGGGTCGGCGGCCAGGAGGTCCTGGGGGGTGAGCGGCGTATGGGGGGCGTTGGCGTTCTCGATGGCCGTACGGACGAGGAAGACGGTGCCGCCGGTGACGCACGCGACCGTGAGACCCATGATGATCAGCCGTTTGGGGGTGAGCCAGCTCCCACCCGAGCCACTGGAACGTCCGCCACGGCCCAGGCCGTCGGAGCCGCCCCTCCGGCCTGCCGCACGCCGCGAACGGGCGCGAGACGGTCGGGTGGGTTCCTTCAGGCGCTGACCAGAGCTCACGGCCTATGAGCTTGCCCTGTCTTGGGAGGTGTCGCGACCCGAACCTGGTAACCGTTTGGTGTTTCCTTGACCCTGTCCCCGCCTTACATGGACTTTCGGGAAACTGTGAGATTCCTCACATCACCGGCACACGCCCCAGCTCCGGTCGTTGGCCACACTCCCGACAACAGCGTGGTCCATGTTCGTACCGTTGGTATACAGACTGCTTTACAAGTTCGGGACAACTTGGGAAAAACAACCCCAAGCGCACCATAATGACCGCGTGGCAGGCATCCTCCTGGTCGAAGACGACCCCTCGGTCCGAGCCGGGCTCGAGCTGGCGCTCACCCGGCAGGGGCACTCGATCACCGCGTACGCCACGGGCGAGGAGGCGCTCGAGCACATCCGGGCCCGGCGGCCCGAAATCGTCATCCTCGACGTCATGCTGCCGGGCATCGACGGCGTCGAGGTCTGCCGCCGGATCCGGCGGATCGACTCCTTGCCGGTCATCCTGCTCACCGCGCGGGGCGACGATCTCGACGTGGTCGTGGGCCTGGAGGCGGGCGCCGACGACTACGTCGTCAAACCGGTGGAACCGCGGGTCCTGGACGCCCGCATCCGGGCGGTGCTGCGCCGTCTGGAGTTCGCCTCCGCCGACCGGGTCAGCTTCGGCGACCTCGTGATCGACCGCGGGGCGCTCAAGGTGAGCCTGGCCGGACGGGAGGTCCACCTCACCCCGACCGAGCTGCGCCTACTGCTCGAACTCGTCCGCCATCCCGGCCAGGTGCTGAGCCGGCGTTACCTACTGCGCGCGGTGTGGGATCACACGCACGTGGGCGACTCGCGGCTGGTGGACGCCTGCGTCCAACGGGTACGCGCCAAGATCGAGCCCGTACCGGCCGATCCCGTCTTCATCCACACCGCACGCGGCTTCGGATACCGCTTCAGCCCGCCGTGACCTGGCTGCCGACCGGTCTCCGCGCCCGATTGGTGATCACTTTCACCCTGGTGGCGGTCACGGCCTCCTTCATGGTCGCGGGGCTCGGATATCAGCTCGTCCGGCGCGAGATCCTCGACCGGGCCGAGCGCGTCGCCGTGGCCGGGGTGCGTGAGACGCTCTCCAAGACCACGCTGGTCGGCATCGGCGACGTCGTATGGCCGGACGGGCCCTCCGTGACCGGCGACGACCTGGCCGATCTGGTGTCCGCGCTGGCGGTCCCCGACCGTACGGCGATCATCACCTACGGCGCCCTGCGCCGCTCAAGCCCCGGCGCCCGGTTCACCATGGCCGACATGCCCGGCCCTTTGATCATGCAGGCCACCCAGCGGATGGCCCACCAGCGGGTCCGGCTGCGGAACGAACCCTGGTTGATCATCGCCACCCAGCTCCAGCGGACCGGCCACAGCGGGGTCCCGTGGCCGACCGGGCTGACGGCCTACGTGTTCGTGCCGCTGGCCGACGAGGAGGGCACGCTGCTGCGTCTGCGCACGGCCCTCGCCCAGGCCGGGGGCATCACGCTGACCATCGCGCTGACCGTGGCGCTGCTGTCGGCGCGGGGAGTGCTGCGCCCGGTGCGCAGGCTGGGCGAGGCCGCCAGGGCGCTGGGAGCCGGTGACCTGCGTGTGCGACTTCCCGTACGGGGCGCGGACGAGTTGGCGGAACTGACCGCGACGTTCAACGAGACCGCCGCGGCGCTGGAACAGACCGTCTCGGAACTACGGACGCTGGAGTCGATGTCGAGACGGTTCGTCGCCGACGTCTCCCACGAGCTGCGCACTCCGCTGACCGCCATGACCGCGGTGACCGGGATGCTCGCCGAGGACGCCGACGATCTCCCTGACGACGTCGGCGAGGCCGTACGTATCATCATCCGCGAGACCAACCGGCTGCGCGTGATGGTCGAGCACCTGATCGAGATCAGCCGCTTCGACGCCGGCGCGGCGGTGCTCCGGCGGGAGACCGTGAACGTGGGCGACACGCTGGCCGACTGCCTCGAGGTTCGGGGCTGGACCGACCGGGTGCAGCTCACCGTGCCCGCCGGTCTCGCCTTCTCTCTGGACGCTCGGAGGTTCGACGTGATCGTGGCCAACCTGGCCGGGAACGCGCTGCGCCACGGCGCACCCCCGGTGCTGGTGAACGCCCGCCTCGTGCGGAGCACGCTGGAGATCACGATACGCGATCACGGCGCCGGCATCCCCGAAGAGGCGCTCCCCCACGTGTTCGACCGTTTCTTCAAGGCCGGAGCCGGCCGATCCAGGAGCGACGGCAGCGGACTCGGGCTGGCCATCGCCAAGGCCAACACGGAGCTGCACGACGGCACGATCACGGTGGAGCGATGCGACCCCGGCACGCGTTTCACGGTACGGATACCCCGGCCGCCGAGACCGGTCGTCACATGAGGCGCCTGCGCACCCGGCGGCGTGCCGTCGCCGCCCTGCTCTCGGCACTGCTCACAGCGCCGGTGGCCGCCTGCGGCGTGGAGCCCACGGAAGTCATCGACGCGGGGCCCGCACCCGTGATCAGCAACATGCCCGCCGCCGCCACGATCTACCTGATCCGCGACGGCCGGCTGTGGCCGATGACGGTCGCCACGGAGTCGCCGCAGCCGACCGATGTCATGACGGCCCTGTTCAAAGCGGAACGGCGAATGCCGAAACGCGCGGCCACGGCGCTGTCCGGCCTCACGCTGACGCAGGTCCAGCTCGTGCGCAGCACCCCGGACCCGGACCGTCGCAACGACCCGGACATCATCTACAGCCTGCACATGCGGGTGACCGTGAGCGGCTGGAAGATCTCCAGGATGGCGATGGCCCAGATCACCTGTACGGCTCGGCTCCGGCCGGAGATCTGGGCCGTGGAGATCGTGCACGCCACTCCCGAGAGCACGGGCCGGCCGAAGACCCACACCTGCCGGGAGTTCTGGGATCTGAGCCCCAGGGCCGGCCGCCTTCCACCGTGACGGCCGCCCCGGGGCCGGATGTTACGGATCAGACCGTGATGTCCTCCAGCATCTCGGTCACCAGCGCGGCGATCGGCGACCGCTCGGACCTGGTCAGCGTGATGTGCGCGAAGAGCGGGTGGCCCTTCAGCTTCTCCACCACCGCGACCACACCGTCGTGGCGCCCCACGCGCAGGTTGTCACGCTGGGCGACATCGTGGGTGAGCACGACCCGGGAGTTGGCCCCGATCCGGGACAGCACGGTCAGCAGCACCCCGCGCTCCAGAGATTGGGCCTCGTCCACGATGACGAACGCGTCGTGCAGGGACCGGCCGCGGATGTGGGTCAGCGGGAGCACCTCCAGCATCCCGCGGTCCATGACCTCCTCGATGACCTCCGGACTGGTCACCGCGCCCAGGGTGTCGTAGACGGCCTGCGCCCACGGGCCCATCTTGTCGTTCTCCGTGCCGGGCAGGTAGCCGAGCTCCTGACCGCCGACGGCGAACAGCGGGCGGAAGACGATGACCTTGCGGTGCTGGCGTCGCTCGAGCACGGCCTCCAGTCCGGCGCACAGTGCGAGCGCCGACTTGCCTGTGCCGGCCCGCCCGCCCAGGGACACGATCCCGACCTCGGGATCCATGAGCAGGTCGAGCGCGATCCGCTGCTCGGCCGACCGGCCATGCACGCCGAAGACCTCCCGGTCGCCGCGCACCAGCCGTACGGACTTGTCCGGCAGGACACGGCCGAGCGCGGAACCGCGGCTGGCCAGCAGCCGCAGCCCCGTGTGACAGGGTAGGTCGCGGGCCTCATCCAGCTCGACCGTGCCGTTCTCGAACAGCGCCGCCAGATCCTCGCCGGTGACCTGTAGCTCGGCCATGCCCGTCCAGCCGGACTCGACGACCATTCCCGCGCGGTACTCCTCCGCGGCGAGGCCGATGGAGGCGGCCTTGACCCGCATCGGGAGATCCTTCGAAACCAGCACCACATCCCGGCCTTCGACCGCCAGGTTCTGCGCGACCGTGAGAATGCGGGTGTCGTTGTCGCCCAGGCGGAATCCCGCCGGGAGGATCGACGGATCACTATGGTTGAGCTCGACCCGGATGGTCCCATCGCCGATCGGCATGGGCTCGTCCAGGCGTCCGTATCGCACCCGCATGTCATCGAGGAAACGGAGAGCCTCACGCGCGAAATACCCCAGTTCGGGGTGATGGCGCTTGGCCTCCAACTCAGTGATGACGACGATCGGGATGACGACCTCGTGCTCGTCGAAGCGGTTCATCGCCGCCGGGTCGGCGAGCAGGACCGAGGTGTCCAGAACGTAGGTGCGAGATGCGGACGGATTGCTCGAGGACACTGCCACGCGTTCTCCCCCGGGCGCCAGAGAGCGCCCTGCCTTGACTGGTGGTGAACGGACCGGGCCCGCGGCCTGCCGAGAGGCGGACCGGGATCCCGGCCCTCCTCGCTTTGTCATGGCGCAAGGACGGGCCCTCTCCCGAGGTAAGGGCCACCCATCCGAGCGGTGGCCGCTTACCTACCACGGTACGTAACGAATCCTCCGGACCCAATAGCGAAACGGTGCCCGAAAGGTGCCGTTCACGAAACGTTTCAGGAGCCGTACCGACGGTGACGCGCGGCGTATGAGCGGAGCGCCCGCAGGAAATCGACTCTGCGGAAGTCAGGCCAGTAGGCCTCGCAGAAGTAGAACTCGGAGTGGGCGCTCTGCCAGAGCAGGAATCCGGAGAGCCGCTGCTCTCCCGATGTCCGGATGACGAGGTCCGGGTCGGGGAGGCCGCGCGTGTAGAGATGCTCCGCGATGTGCTCGACATCGAGGACCTCGACGAGCTCCTCGATGCTCGCGCCCTTGCTGGCCTGCTCCTGGAGGAGGGAGCGCACCGCATCAGCGATCTCACGTCTTCCTCCATACCCAACCGCAACGTTCACAATCAGGCCAGGGCGGTGGGATGTGGTCTCTTTCGCCTGCTTGAGCACGCGAGCGGTGTGATCGGGCAGCAGGTCGAGCGAGCCCATCGGCTTGATGTGCCAGCCCTGCTCGACGAGATTCCGTACGAGCCCCTCGATGACCTGGAGCAGGGGTTCGAGCTCCGACCTGTCCCTGGTCAGGTTGTCGGTGGACAGCAGCCACAGCGTCACGTACTCGACGCCGGCCTCCCGGCACCACACCAGCAGCTCTGAAATCTTGTCGGCGCCCTTCTGGTGCCCGCGGCTCACGTCGTCCAGGCCCATGGCGCGGGCCCACCGGCGATTGCCGTCCACGATCACTCCGACGTGCCGGGGGATCTGGGCCGGGGACAGCTTCCGTTCGAGCCTGCGCTCGTACAGCTTGTACACGAGATCGCGCACGCTCATGCCGTCCTCTTCCTCGCGGCCGGCCTCATCGTCGGGGCCGGATCGGCTCGATCATTCAATTATCGGGGCCTCGACGACGTGCCCGTTCCATTGTTCCTGCACAAAGCGCGGGGGCACCCGGCCACGTCCGGCCGGATGCCCCGTCGTTCTCAATGCCGCGAACGTGATCAGCCCTGCTCGCCGAGCCGTTCCACGAGGGCGTGGTACTCGTCCCAGAGCTCCTTGGGCAGGTGGTCGCCGAAGGTCTCGAAGTGGGCCGGGATCAGCGAGGCCTCCTCCCGCCAGACCTCGGGGTCGACGCTGAGCAGGATCTCGAGGTCTTCCGGGGCGACGTCGAGACCCTCGGTGTCCAGTTCCACCGGCAGGTTGCCGATCGCGGTCGGCACGGCCTGCGCCCTGCCGTTGAGCCGGTCGACGATCCATTTGAGCACGCGGCTGTTCTCGCCGAAGCCCGGCCACAGGAACCGGCCGCCGCCGTCCTTGCGGAACCAGTTGACGTAGTAGATCCGCGGCAGCTTCTCCAGGTCGGCCGCCCTGCCGACCTCCAGCCAGTGCCCGAAGTAGTCGCCCATGTTGTAACCGCAGAACGGCAGCATCGCGAACGGGTCGCGGCGCAGCTCGCCGACCTTGCCCTCGGCGGCCGCGGTCTTCTCCGAGGCCACGTTGGCGCCGAGGAACACGCCGTGCTGCCAACTGAACGACTCGGTGACCAGCGGCACCGCGGTCGCCCTGCGGCCGCCGAACAGGATCGCCGAGATCGGCACGCCCGCCGGGTCCTGCCACTCGGGCGCGATGGTTGGGCACTGCTCGGCCGGCGTGGTGAACCGGGCGTTGGGGTGGGCGGCGGGCTCGGGCGAGTCCGGCGTCCAGGACCGGCCCTTCCAGTCGGTCAGGTGGGCGGGCGGCTCGTCGGTCAGGCCCTCCCACCACACGTCACCGTCGTCGGTGAGCGCCACGTTGGTGAAGATGCTGTTGCCCCAGAGCGTCTGGATCGCGTTGGCGTTCGTGGACTGTCCGGTTCCCGGGGCCACCCCGAAGAAGCCGGCCTCGGGGTTGATGGCGTGCAGCCGCCCGTCCGGGCCGAAACGCATCCAGGCGATGTCGTCGCCGATCGTCTCGACCTGCCAGCCCGGGATCGTGGGCTGCAGCATGGCGAGGTTGGTCTTGCCGCAGGCCGACGGGAAGGCCGCCGCGACGTAGCGCGCCTCGCCCTCCGGGGGGGTCAGCTTCAGGATCAGCATGTGCTCGGCCAGCCAGCCCTCGTCGCGGGCCATCACGCTGGCGATCCGCAGCGCGTAGCACTTCTTGCCCAGCAGCGCGTTGCCGCCGTAGCCCGAGCCGTACGACCAGATTTCCCGGGTCTCCGGGAAGTGGCTGATGTACTTGGTCTGGCTGCACGGCCATGGCACATCCGCCTGGCCGGGCTCGAGCGGGGCGCCCACGGAGTGGACCGCCTTGACGAAGTCGCCGCGCTCCTCGATCAGGCGCAGCGCCTCGTCGCCCATCCGCGTCATGATCCGCATCGAGACCGCGACGTACGGCGAGTCCGTGATCTCCACGCCGAGCTGGGAGATTTCGCCACCCAGCGGGCCCATGCAGAAGGGCACCACGTACATCGTCCGGCCGCGCATGCAGCCGTCGAAGAGCGCGTCGAACGTCCGGCGCATCTCGGCGGGAGCGACCCAGTTGTTGGTGGGGCCCGCGTCCTCCTCGCGCTCCGAGCAGATGAACGTCCGGTCCTCGACCCGGGCGACGTCACTGGGGTCGGAGGCCGCGTAGAAACTGTTCGGCCGCTTGGCCAGGCGCTTGAACGTGCCCTGCTCGACGAGCAGGTTGGTCAGGCGGGTCCATTCCGCCTCGGAGCCGTCGCACCAGTGGATCCGGTCGGGCCGGGTGAGCGCGGCGATCTGGTTGACCCAGGCGGCCAGTTCGGCGTGAGCGGTAGGTACGGGTACCTCTGTGGAAATGGACACGGGGCCGGCTCCTCATTCTCGCAGGGCCAAATGATCATCAACGACGAATGGCCGTCCGGTCCAATTGGCGTAGACCATGCACTGCGGCGACACTTTCACACGCTAAATGGACGGCGATCGACGACCGTCCGGCCCGGCGATTCGACCCTGCGACGCTGACCAGGCAGGACGGTGATGTGCGGGAAACCTTACCCACTTTGGCCACCTTCAAAGAAACGTCCCCTTTTCTCTACCCGCCTCCCGGGAGTTACACATTGGTATAGGCCATTGCCAATGGTCTAGGCCTTTTTTGGAATTGGTTTAGTCCAGCACGTCGGGGCCCGAGGCGCGGACCCGGTCCACATGCTGGAGCGCATCTCGCAGGTCAGCGAGCCAGGTGTCGGTGTGTCTGCCCACGAGCCTGACGCACCACGCCAGGGCATCACTGCGGCTGCGGGCGACGCCCGCGGCGACCAGAGTGTCCAGTACCTGGCGCTCCGGCTGACGCAGGCGGGTCATCACCGGCACCGAGAGCGTGGTGAACATCACCCTGTCGCCCTCGGCGACGACGCCCCAGGAGACCTTGCGGCGGAACCGGTGCTCGGCCTCGCGCGCGATGTCGATGCGGCGTTCCCGGGTCTCCTCGCGGAACCGCTCGACGTACCCGCCGATGACGGCGGCACGTTCCAGTTCGCCGATCCCCTCCGCCCCCACCGCCCCCACCGCCACGGCCGTCGGCGGCAGCGTGCCGATGACGGTGATCTCCTCCCGGTCCAGCGAGATCTCCGGCGGCCCGGTGAACCACTCGTCCGGTAGCCGCTCGGCGAACCACCCTCGAAGCTGCTCGACTGCATCCATGTAATCGACATTACAACGCTGCATCACCTGTGGGTATGAGTGCCGATCTGCCGCAAACAATACGAAAGGACGTGTCACTCCCTATGATGATCCCCTTGCGGTGAATCATCCTGGAGGGTCCTGTGTCCAAGCGAACCGCCGCGGCGGCCATCCCCCTGGTCTCCTGCCTCGCGCTGCAAACGGCCGCGGGCCCGGCCCACGCGGCCGCCGGGGATGCGGAGATAACGGTCGCGACCTGCTCGCCCTATCAGACGGTGACTCCCGCGAACGCGGATCGCTGCGGCGGCGACATGCTCGACGCGCTGTTCACCGGCCTGCTCGAGTACGTCCCCGGCACCTCCAAGTCGCGGTACGGCGTGGCGAAGTCGATCACTACCCGGGACAACCGGCGGTTCCGCGTCACGCTGCGCAAGGGATGGAAGTTCCACGACGGGACCCCGGTCAGGGCGCGCAACTTCGTCGAGGCGTGGAACCTGGCGGCCTCCGCCAGGAATGGGGTGAACTCCTTCCTCTTCGAGGAGATCAAGGGATACGGCAAGCGGAGGATGTCCGGCCTGAAGGTGACCGGCGACTACACGTTCACGATCGAGCTGACCAAGCCGTTCGGACCCTTCCTGGCGAAACTGGGCCATGTCGCGTTCTCCCCGCTGCCCGACTCCGCGCTGAAGGAGCCGGCGTCCCTCATCATGAATCCGGCCGGCAGGAAGCCGATCGGCAACGGTCCCTTCCGCGTCGTGAAATGGTCCCCGGGCGGCGAGACCGTGGTCGAGCGGTTCGACGACTACGCCGGTACGGCCAAGCCGTACGTGACGAAGATCACTTATCGGGCGTACCGGGACCACGAGGCCGCGTATCGTGATCTGCTCGCCGGCGACCTGGACTTCCTCGGCACCATCCCGTACTCCAAGGGCGGCCAGTACAAGGAGGACCTGGACGGCCGCGTCATCGCCCGGCCGAACGGCGTCATCTCCGGCATCGGCCTTCCGCCGAAGATCGCGGCGAACCACGACGTCCGCAGGGCGATCTCGATGGCGATCGACCGAGAGGGCATCGCCAAGCGGCTCTGGAACGGCATGCGGGTCCCCGCGCGGTCGTGGGTCCCGCCGACGGCCGAAGGCGCGCGGCGTGACAGCTGTGGGCAGGCCTGCATGTACGACCCCTCCGTCGCGCGCCGGATCCTGGCGCAGGCCAAGGCCAAGGGCGTCAAGCTGCCGGTGACCATCCCCCTCTACTACAGCGCCGACGGCGGCCACCAGGAGACGGTGACCGCGATCGCGGCGAGCGTCAACCGGACGTTCAAGGGCGAGCTGAAGGTTGTACCGAAGGCGAAGCCCACGGTCATCGCGTTCATGAACGCGGCATCGGCGGGAAAGCTGAACGGCATGATCCGGATGAGCTGGCAGCTCGACTTCCCGCACATCCAGAACGTTCTTGGGCCGCTGTACTCGACGGGCAGCCCGTCCAACTACTGGCGCTATCGGAACCCGAGGTTCGACGCGCGGCTGAAGATCGCGGACCGGCAGGTGTCCCCGTCCCGGGCGCTCAAGCACTACATGATGGCCGAGACGATGCTCGCCCACGACCTGCCGTTCATCCCGCTGTGGAACGACCAGGACACGGCGGGCTATTCGAGTCGCGTCACGGCGGCGAAGCTGACGCCTTTCGGCTGGCTCGACCCCGTCTCGGTCAAGGCCGAATAGCGCCCGGCGAGCGGATCAGGAGGCGGGTCAGCGGACGCGGGCGGAGACCGCGGGGCTGACCCGCACCACGCCCGCGAGGTTCTTCGTGTAGATCGGGGCGATCTTGACCACGTCGCCGGTGCGCGGGGCGTGCAGCATCTTCCCATCACCCCAGTAGATCGCCACGTGGGAGATGTAGCGGGGGTTGGTGGGGTCGTTGCGCCAGAACAGCAGGTCACCGGGCCGGGCCTGGGACAGCGAGATCTGCGGCCCCGTCGCCCACTGCTGCGCGGCCACCCTCGGCATCCGCACCCCCGCCTGCCGATAGGCCCACTGCACCAGCCCGGAGCAGTCGAAGCTGTTCGGCCCCTCCGCGCCCCAGGCATAGGGACGGCCGACCTTGCCGACGGCGGCCCGCAGCGCGACCTGGAGTTGCTGCGACGACATGAACGCGCTCGCCGGCCAGGCGGTGCTGCCGCGCGGGGCGACCACCACCGGGTTGATCGTCGCGACCTGGCTGCCCTTGGGCAGGAGCTTCAGCAGCTGTCTGCGCAGCTTCGCCGAGTCGACGTCGGGCGCGCTCACGACCATGGCGTTGCCCTCCGGGATGCCGAGTGACCTGGCGGTCCGCCGGGACACCACCGCGGCGATCGACCCCATCCCGACCGTGGCGTAGGCTCCGACGCGCATCCGCAGCCCGGCTCCGTCCACGGTCGAGCCGAGCTCCACGCCGCCGTCGTGACCCAGCTCGAACGACACCGCCACGTCCCCGGCGGCGACGTTCTGCCACAGCCCGTCGGAGCCCGCCGTCTTCGACGGGGTGTACGCGCGGAAGGTCGAGGGATCGACGCCCATCGTCTGCACCCGCTTGCCGTCGATGTGCACCTCGGCGGCGTCGGTCACCTCCGCCGCCTTCACGCCCTTCTGGCTCCGGACCCCGGCCACCACATCCGGCGCGAGCGGATGGGCGGACACCACGAAGAGATGCGGGCGGATCAGCTGCTTCAGCGGCGCCACCGGGTCGGAGGCGCCACCCCGCCCCGCGGCATCGTCCCCGGACTTCCCGGGCTCTCCGGACGGCTCGGGGGTGCCCGAGGCAAGCCGGTCGCCGGTCGCCCGCTCGGCCGCCGCGACGTACTGGCCGTGCCCGTACGCACGCCGTACGCCCGGTCCACCGGCCCGCGCCATCCCGCCGGGACCGTCCACGCCGTCCAAGCCGTCGAGCCGGATGAGGATCACGACATCGGCCAGCAGGATCGACGCCAGGAGCACGGCGATGAGGGAGATGGTCCTGCGCAGCCCGACGGCCCGGCGCACCGGGTCGGCCGGGGTCCGCCTGGGGCGGACGAGAACTCGCGCTCGGCCGTGGTCGAGCACGAGCTCCCCCCTCTCCGCGGCCCCCGGAGCGTTCCGCCCGGGGTGATCCTGGTTCGTTCCAGGATGAGACTGCCGTAAGAGCCGGGAATCCCGCAATCCACGGGACTCCCGGCTCCTTGTCAGAAAGGGGGGGTTCTCAGTTACCTCAGTGGCTCAGTTGCCGACGTAGGGCACGGCCTCGAGGATCTCCACGGTGTTCTGCCTGCCGTTGGGCAGCGTGTAGGTCGCCTTCTCGCCGAGCTTCTTGCCGTTGATGGCGGATCCAAGGGGGGAGTTGGGCGAGTAGACGTCGATGGGGGAACCGCTCTCCTCGCGTGAGGCCAGCAGGAAGGTGACCTCCTCCTCGTCGCCGTCGAAGCGGACGGTGACGGTCATGCCGGGCCCGACGACGCCTTCGGTGCGGGGTGCCTCTCCGACCTTGGCGCTGTCGAGGATCTGGCGCAGATGGAAGATCCTGGCCTCCATCTTGCCCTGTTCGTCCTTGGCGGCGTGGTAACCGCCGTTCTCCCTGAGATCACCCTCTTCCCGGGCGGCTTCGATCTTCTTGGCGATCTCAATGCGACCCGGGCCCGAAAGCTCTTCGTACTCCTTCTTGAGACGGTCGTACGCCTCTTGCGTCAGCCAGGTGACGTTTTCGTTCTGGGAGACGGCCACGGGCTCTCCTTGTTTCCGTAAGTGACTCGAAAGATGGGTCGTGTCCCCTCTGATACGCGGAGACCCTACCCGTCTTCGAACGCTTCCCAAAGATTCCACTATACGAGATCGCAGTAGTCGACATATACGGCTGTGGCCTGCGCACTCGTCCTCAGTCGTTCCCTGAAGGTCAGTTCTGCCTTACCCGAGGGAACGTCGATCATCCGGCTGCCGACCTCCATGTGCCCGGTGTCCAGCGCGCGCAGACGGCACGTCGCCGCCCGATCGGCGACCTTGTGCACGGTGAACGTTATCTCCGCCGAGTCGGCCGCACTCGCGTCGAAGGAGATCACCTGAGCCTTCACGAGAGGGTTGCCGCTGGCAGACATCATGACGTACCCCCAGCCGCCGGCCATGACGGCGACGATCAGGGCAATGACCAGATAGGTCGCGAAACCTCCGCGGCGCGGCGGGCGCGGCGGGAACTCGTCCGGTGTGCCGAGGATGGGCCGCTCCCCGGCTGCTCCCGCAGCCGCTCCCGTGGCCGTCCCGGCAGCGGCCTTGTCGCTGGGCATCGCGGAATCTCCCTGAAGTCTGTCGGTGTTGTGCGAGACGATCGTCTGGTGAGCCATGGCTGCCGCGGATCGGGCAGGATGCGGATCCGAAGCACAGGGCTCATTAGAAGCTAACCTCTTTTGCGGACCCAGCACACCATGAGGAGAGCCGTGAGTGCACCGTTGAGGCTGATGGCCGTGCACGCGCACCCCGACGACGAGTCGAGCAAGGGCGCGGCGACGATGGCCAGGTACGTCGCGGAGGGCGTGGAGGTCCTCGTCGTGACCTGTACCGGGGGTGAGCGCGGTTCGATCCTGAATCCGAAGATGGACCGGCCCGACATCCTGGAGAACATGGGAGAGGTCCGCCGGCAGGAGATGGCGAAGGCCCGCGAGATCCTCGGCGTCGAGCAGCGCTTCCTCGGTTTCGTCGACTCCGGGCTCCCGGAGGACGAGAACGAGCCGCTCCCCGAGGGCTGTTTCGCACTCCAACCGCTGGAGACCGCGTCGGCCCCCCTCGTCGCCGCCGTACGGGAGTTCCGCCCCCACGTGATCTTGACGTACGACGACAACGGCGGCTATCCGCACCCCGACCACATCCTGACGAACCGGGTGTCGATCGAGGCGTTCGAGGCGGCCGGGGACCCGGACCGCTACCCCGGCACCGGCGAGCCGTGGCAGCCGCTGAAGCTCTACTACCACATGGGCTTCACCCGCGAGCGCTTCGAGGCGCTGCACGACGCGATGACCGCGCGCGGGATCGGGTCGCCGTACGGCGACTGGATCGCCCGATGGGAGGACCGGCCGCAGAAGTGGGACGTCACGACCAAGGTGCCCTGCGCCGCCTACTTCGAGACCAGGGACCGCGCCCTGCTGGCGCACGCCACCCAGGTCGATCCGGACGGGTTCTGGTTCGTCTGCCCCCGCGAGGTCCAGGAGGAGGTCTGGCCGACCGAGGACTACCACCTCGCGAGGTCCCTGGTCGACACCGCGCTGCCCGAGGACGACCTGTTCACGGGGATCCACGCGGAGGTCGCGCCTACCTGCTCGTAAGCTGGACGGGTGGACTACACGAGTTACGGCCCGGGCACTCTCGCGTTCATCATCGTGGCCGGGATCGGTCTGGCCCTGTTCTTCCTGCTCAAGTCGATGAACAGGCAGATCGCCAAGATCCAACCGCCGGATGACGGGCACGAGAACGGCACCCGCGCGAACGGCGGCGACAAGTGACCCGACAAGTGATCGAGGTCGCCGACAATCCCGAGGAATCGCGGTATGAGATCATGGTGGACGGCGTCCTCGCGGGCTTCGCCGACTACCGGTCGAGGCCCGGGAGGATCGTGATCACCCACACGGAGATCGGCGAGGAGTTCGGGGGCAGGGGATTGGGCGGCACGCTCGTCCGCGAAGCCCTCGACTCCGCGCGGGCCGCCGGGCTCACGGTCACCCCGTTGTGCGGTTTCGTGGCCGAATACATCCGGCGTCACCCGGAATATCAGGACCTGGTGGCCGAACCCGCGTCTTGATCAACCGGGCTCTGTCGTCATCGCGTCGACCAGGCTCGCTCGAGGGCCTTGGGCAGCCCCCACCAGCCGAGCGAGGTGAGCACCTCCGCCTTGTCGACGATGCCGAGATGCGCCCACAGCGGTGTGACGGCCGTGAACAGCATCTCCGTCGCCTCCAGATCCTCCGGCTCATCGGGCTCGACGTCGACGTCCTCAGAGTCGGCGATGAACCTGGCGATCCGTTCGGGCGAGGCGAGCACGCCAGGGCCGTACCGGGTCAGCGTGATCACTGCGGCGAGCCAGTCGGCATGGTTGATGGCGCACAGCGAGGCCAGGATCGAGTCCTCGTGGCTGAGCTCACGGTCCAGGTCGAAGAACCGGGCGGCGTCCTCCTCGTCCGGGAGATCGGAGATGGGGGCGGCGATCCCGGCGGCGACGATGAGCCACAGCTCCTCGTCGGAGTCGGGCAGCGCACCCGCATCCGGAATGCCACCCTCCGGCAGATCCTCATCCAGGCCCGCCACCGCGCGCAGGACGTTGCCCGGATAGCCCGGGCGGGTAAGCGTGACGCGCAGCCTCGCCACGGCCGACCGCAGATCGGCCGCCGGGAAGGGCGGCTCCGGCAGATCCTCCAGCACCCGGCGCAGTTCGCTCAGCGCGAAGGCCTCCTCCTCATCCCAGGCGGCGAAGAGCTCCCGGTCCTGCTCGTCGTTGACCACGACGTTCGGCACGCGGCCGTCGGGAAGCGGTGTGCCGAGCCAGCGTTCCTGGAGTTCCTCATACGCGTTCCGAGCCTCCGGTTCTCCGGCTGCCAGCGCGTCCGCGTCGATCTCGCCGGCCGCCAGCCGTTCCTCCAGGAACGCCACGAGCCGCTCGTACATCTCGGTGGCCACCGGACCGCGCTCGTCCTCTTCCGGCCAGAGGAAGTAGCTGCGGGTCAGCATGATCGGCTCGGTCCCGCTGGCCTCCAGCCAGTGCCGCACCTGACCCACCGTGGCGCTACCGGACTCGATCTGCGTGAGGATCGCCTTGGCGGACTCCCAGAACACGACCGACAGCGGGTTGCCCGCCGCGACGAGCTCCCGGCGTAGGTCGGGAAGGGAGACCAGGGCCTGCCCCGAGGGCACGGCCAACAGCGCCCGCGCCACGTCCCGCCGGGTCAGCGCGGACGGCGCACGTCCCGAATGTCTCACGGCGAAGTCCAGATCCAGCCCCACGCTCAGTGAGCCTACGCCCGCCGCCGCCGGAACACATCCCCCCGGTCCCCCCGGACGCCTCTCGCCCTCGTAAGGGAACGATCACCCCCACTTTGCCCTCGGCCGTACGGCTCACGCAGACTGAAGAAGTCACTACCGCGCATGCCGGAGAGGATGACCCGAGTGAACCGGCTGAAGGATGCGACCAGTCCCTATCTGCTGCAGCACGCGGACAATCCGGTCGACTGGTACGCCTGGGGCGAGGAGGCGTTCGAGGAGGCCCGGCGGCGTGACGTCCCGCTGCTGATCAGTGTGGGCTACTCGGCATGCCACTGGTGTCACGTCATGGCGCACGAGTCGTTCGAGGACGAGGCGACGGCTCGGCTGATGAACGAGCTGTTCGTCAACGTGAAGGTCGACCGCGAGGAGCGGCCCGACGTCGACGCCGTCTACATGGCGGCCACGCAGGCGATGACCGGTCAGGGCGGCTGGCCGATGACCGCGTTCGCCACCCCGGACGGACATCCGTTCTACACCGGGACGTACTTCCCCAGGCCGCACTTCCAGCGGCTGCTCCAGGGGGTCGCCCAGGCCTGGCGGGAGGACCGCCAGGGCGTGCTCGCACAGGGCTCCAAGGTGGTGGAGGCCCTCAACGAGCGCTCCGGGCTGCCCTCCGGTCCGCTGCCCGACGCGCGGCTGCTGGGCCTCGCCGTACGGAACCTCACTGAGAGCTTCGACGAGCGGCACGGCGGCTTCGGCGGTGCGCCCAAGTTTCCGCCGTCGATGGTCCTGGAGTTCCTGCTCCGGCACAACACCGACGACGCCACGGCCATGGCCGGCAAGACCATGGATGCGATGGCCAGGGGCGGCGTCTACGACCAGCTCGGCGGCGGCTTCGCACGTTATTCGGTGGACGCCGAGTGGCGTGTCCCGCACTTCGAGAAGATGCTCTACGACAACGCCCTGCTGCTACGGGTCTACGTCCACTGGTGGCGGTCGGCCGGCTCGCCGCTCGCACGGCGGGTCGCGCTGGAGACCGCCGACTGGCTGCTGCGCGAGATGCGCACGCCTGAGGGCGGCTTCGCCTCGGCGCTGGACGCCGACAGCGCCGACCCCGACAGCGCCGGCCCCGACGGCGGACACGGCGAGGGGCTGTTCTACATCTGGACGCCCGGTCAGCTCCGGGAGGTACTCGGGGAGGAGGACGGCGCCTGGGCCGCCGCGCTGTTCGAAGTCACGGCGGCCGGCACGTTCGAGCACGGGACGTCTGTGCTCCAACTCCTCGCCGACCCCGATGACGCCACCCGGTTCGACCGGGTCCGTACGGCGCTGCTCGCGGCACGTGAGCGGCGGCCCCGGCCGGGACGGGACGACAAGGTGGTCGCCGCGTGGAACGGCCTGACGATCGCCGCGCTGGCCGAGGCGGGCGCGCTGTTCGAGCGCCCCGACCTGATCGACGCCGCACGCGGAGCGGCCGAGCTGCTCGCCGAGCTGCACTTCAAGACCGAAAGCGCGGTTTCACGCCACCCGGATCAGGGCTCCGAACACGGCCTGGCGCGAGGAGGGGTGCGGCTGCTGCGGACCTCGCGCGACGGGCGGCCGGGGACCAACGCGGGCGTGCTGGAGGACTACGCGAACGTCGCCGAGGGTTTCATCACCCTCTACGGCGTGACCGGCGGGACGCGGTGGCTCCACGCGGCGGGCGACCTGCTGGAGACCATGCTCACCCGCTTCCCGGACGGTTCGGGGGGCTTCTTCGACGTGCCCGACGACGGTGAGCGACTGTTCCAGCGGCCACAGGACCCGACGGACAACGCCTCACCGTCGGGTCAGTTCGGGGCGGCTGGGGCATTGTTGTCCTACGCCGCGCTGACGGGTTCGGCACGGCACCGGGATGCGGCCGAGGCGGCGCTCGGCGCGGTCTCCGTGCTCGCCGAGAAGTACGCCCGGTTCGCCGGCTGGGGCCTCGCCGTGGCCGAGGCCGCGCGGTACGGCCCGGCCGAGGTCGCGATCGTCGGTCCGTCCGATGATCCGCGGACCGAGGCGCTGCACCGGGCCGCGCTGATGGCGCCCAGCCCCGGCCTGGTGATCGCGGTCGGTGACGGCGCGGTCGACGTTCCGCTCCTGGAGGGACGCGGCATGATCGACGGCGAGCCCGCGGCGTACGTCTGCCGCCGGTTCACCTGCCGCGCCCCCGTCACCTCCCCCGCCGACCTCCGCGCCGAACTCGCCCGCTGAGCACGCGGCGGCGGTGCGACCCGGAGCGGCCCACCAAAGCGTTCATTACTCATTGCGCTTGTAATGTAACGTTCAGTTTTATGCCGTCCCCCCAGCACGACACACTCAACCTCATGTTCCGCAACCGGCCCGAGCTCGCCGTGGAGATGTTGCGCGACCATCTCGGCGTCGAGGTGCCCGGCGGGCTTCCGGTCCAAGTGGTGGGCAACGAGCTCAACGACCGCCTGTCGAAGGACCGGTACGCCGACACGGTGATCACGGTCGGCCCCCGGCATGCGCCCGAGCACGCCATCATCGTGGAGATCCAGCAGAAGAAGGACGAGGAGAAACGCAAGCAGATGCCCCGGTATGCCGCCACGCTGTGGCTGCAGCTGGACTGCCCGGTCACGGTGCTGGTGATCTGCACGGACGCGGGCACCGCCGAGTGGGCGGCCAAGCCGATCGACACCAAGCTGGCGGGCTACACGCTGAGGTGCGCGGTGATCGGCCCCGATCAGATCCCGCCGATCACCGATCCGGCGGAGGCCGCGGCGCATCCGGAGCTGGCCGCGCTGTCGGTGATGACCCACGGGGAGCAGCCGCCGGTGGCAGAGGCGTTCATAGCCGCGCTGGGGCACCTCCCCGCCGAACACGCTCCGCAATACTATGAATACGCCTATCGCTTGGCTTCGCAGGCTGCCCGACTCATGATGGAGAAGATCATGGAATCAGCTTCGGCTACCTGGCCGGTCTACAGCCCCTTCGCCCGTAAGCACTTCGGCGCAGGCAAGACAGAAGGACTCGCGGAAGGCCGCGCGGAAGGCCGCGCGGAAGGCCGCGTCGAGGGTGAGGCCAGAGCGGTGCTGACCATCCTGAAGGTACGGAACATTCCCGTCTCCGACGCCGAGCGCGCCCACATCACCGCCTGCGGAGACCTGGACCGGCTCGATGAATGGGCACGACGCGCCGTCACCGCCACCTCCACCAGCGACCTGTTCACCGATGAACAGGAGCGCTCCGCCGGATAGCCGGGAACCTATTCCAGCTGGCGGGATCGGCATGGCACACCCGCGATCAGGGGAAGCTGAGGTCGGGGTGGCAGGAGGCCAGGAAGGCGAACATCTCGGTGCCGTTCTTGGTCCGGAAGAAGTCGACCATGGCCCTGTTGAACTCGACTCGGCGGGCAGCCGGAACACTGATGGCGTCGATGCCATGGGACACCAGGTGCCCGTTCATCATGTTTCGGGCTGTCCGCTTGTTGCCGTCGAAGTAGAACTGCTGCAGCGCGCCGAAAAGGAAGTAGGCGATGGCCTGCTCGAACGGGTCGTCGGCCTCGTCATCGAGCGCACGGAGTCCCTCCGCGTGAATCTGCCGGAGGTTCTCCCCGCCCGGCACTGTCTGCGGGGGCAGGTAGCGACCGTACTCGCCGAGGCTGACGCCCGGAGTCAGGGTCAGCGAGCCCTCGCCGCGGAAGTGGCCCGCCTCCAGCGCCTCGTCTCTCGCGATGATCTGGTGGAACCGGTCCGATGTCGCCTTGTCGAGACGGAACTCCCCGGACTTCACGACGGTCACCAGTTCTCTGCCGGCCTCCGCCAGGTTGAGGACCTGCCGTTCATCACTGACCTTGTGGCCGCCGACGGTGATGCCCTCCATGAGGGTCTGCACCTCGGGATAGGTGAACGGGTTGCCCTCCAGGACTGCCGCATCCCACACGAACTCGGGCAGCGACCGCTGGTAGCGCCACACCGCCCGGGCCACATCATGGACGGGGATCTCACGGTTGACAGACGAACGATCCCACTGGAACCCCAGAGAGTCGAACAGGCGCGCATCAGCGTCCATCATTTGGCTCCCTGACCGACTCGGCCCCTGCCCGGGGACGCGTCTCGCCCCTCACATGTACGGCAACAGCCGTTTGGGTAGCTTACAGAACTACGGAGGCGCTGCTCCCGACTCACTCTTTGGGATATCAGTAATTGGCATCCCGACGTCACAATTGTTGTTTCAAGGATGGCTGGGGGCGGGTGAGCCATTCGGCTTGACCGAAGCGGACGGTGCCGCTCAGCGGGTGGCGCCGAGCAGGGGGGTGAGGGCGGGTTCGGCTGCGGGAAAGTCACCCGACCGGCCGGCCGTCGGCTGTGAGGCGGGCGTGGCCACCGGGTTGGCGCTCTGGCCGCCGCCCCCTGTCTGGCCGCCCCCTGTCTGGCCGCCCGGGGTTTGATGGCCGCCCGGTGTCTGGTCACCCCGGCTCTGGTCACCCGGTGCCCGGCCCTCCGGACCGGCCTCCGGGACGCCCTGGCCGGCCTGGCCGTACGGACCATCCGTACCGGGCGCGGAGGGGACGGGCGCCGGCGAGCCGGACGGACCGGGGTAGCCAGGGTAGCCGGGGTAACCGAGCTCGACTCCGCGCTCGTCAGGCGTCCGGCCCATGGCGTAGCCGTCCCAGTAGTTGTTGGGATCCCAGGTGACGGGTGGCGGGAACTCCTTGACCGGCTTGCCGTCCATGGCCTCGCTCATGAAGGCATTCCAGATCTGCGCGGGCAGCGTGCCGCCGTACAGTTCACCCCATCCGGGGACCCGCACCGGCTTGTTGTCGTCGCGGAACATGTTCACCGCGACCGCCAGTTGCGGGACATACCCGTTGAACCAGACCGCGACCGACTCGTCGGTGGTCCCGGTCTTCCCGGCGACCGGCCGGTCGGGCAGGGACGCGGCGGTGCCGGTGCCGCCGCGTACGACCTGCTGGAGCGCGTAGGTCACGTCGGCGGCGGTGTTCTCGCTGAACGCCCGCCGCTCCGGCGCGGTGAACTTCCGCGTGTTCCCGGCGGCGTCGGTCACCGCACGGATCACGTGGGCGTCGCGGTGGATGCCGCCGGCCGCGAACGTGGCGAATCCGGACGCCTGCTGGACGGCGCTCACCGACGCGGTGCCGAGGGGGAACGTGGGGTAGGCCTTCTGCTGGGCGATCTGCTCCGCCGGGATCCCGGCCGCCTCCGCCGCCGCCGCGACCTTGTCAAGGCCGACCTTCTGCCCGAGGTCCACGAACGCGGTGTTGACCGAGCTGCGGGTCGCGTCGACCAGCGTGATGGCCGAGCCGTACGACTTGCCGCCGGCGTTGGGGATCTTGTCTTTGCCGATCACGAGTGGCGAGTCGCCGTAGACGCGGGTGTCGAGCCCGAAGCCCGCCTCGAGGGCGGCTGCCAGAGTGTACGGCTTGAACGTCGACCCGGCCTGGACCTTGGCGGAGAACGCGTTGTCGTACTGCGTGGTCTCGAAGTCGCCGCCGTAGAACGCGCGGACCTCGCCGGTCGCCGGGTCGACCGCGGCCAGGCCGGTGCGGATCTTCTTGGGGGTGTCGCCGGGCAGGACCGACTTGACGGCCTTCCTGGCCAGCCGCATGAGCTTCTTGTCGAAGGTCGTGGTGATCTTCAGGCCGCCCTGGTTGATGTCCTCGTCGCTGTAGCCGAGCCGGTTGAGCTCGGCGCGCACCTGGGCCAGCATGTAGCCGTCCTGGCCGGTCGTGGTCAGCGGCGGCTTCTGCGCGGCCAGCGTGGGGAACGTCTGGCGCTCGGCCTCGTCACGGCTGAGCGCGCCGATCTCGACCATGCCGTCGATCACCGACCGCCAGCGCGCCCTGACCGTCTCCAGGACGTCTCCGGTCGGGTTGGCGAACCGGCTGGGCTGCTGGATGACCGCGGCGAGGTAGGCGCCCTGGGCGACGTTCAGGTTCTGCACGTCGGTGTCGAAGTAGGCCCGCGCGGCGGCCTGGACGCCGTGCGCGCCGCGACCGAAGTAGATCGTGTTGAGGTACTGCTCCAGCACCCAGTCCTTCGACTTCGAGCGGTCCACCTTCAGCGCGATCATGATCTCTTTGAGCTTGCGCGAGATGGAACGTTCCTGCCCGAGTCCGCTGTAGTAGTTGCGGACCATCTGCTGGGTGATCGTCGAGCCGCCCTGGAGCTGCTGGCCCGTGAGCGTGGACCAGATGGCGCGGGCGCTACCCGAGACCGATACACCCTTGTCCCGGTAGAACGTGCGGTTCTCTGCCGCGATGACGGCGTCCCGTACCGGCTTCGGCACCTGGGCCAGCGGGACGTTCTCCCGGTTCACCCCCTGCTTGGCGAGGATGGACTTGCCGTTGCGGTAGTAGATGACCGATCCCTCGGCGGTCGCCAGCTTCTGGGTGCTGTCGGGGATCGGGGTGAGTAACCAGACGGCGCCGATGGCCGCCGCCATCACGACGAGCCCCGAGATCATCGCGAGGAGGAGGACGCGCAGCCCCCGCCGGCGCCGCCGAACCTTCGGCGGCGTGGCGTCGCCACTGACCTGCGACCGTGCCGAATCCCCGACCCGCATCGGAACCGTGTCGTGCGTGGGACCGGTGCCGTCGTTGTGGTCCGTGGAGCCACCCCGGCGCATGGGGCCCCTGTCGCCGCTGTCCACGCGTTTCCCCCCGAAACGTCCGCGTACACCTATGAGCTGGGCGGATGAGTTCCACGGTAAACGATGGCCGGCCGTGCTCGACAACGAGCCCCTGGCGACAGGTGGGGAAGCCTATCCGCCGGCGGCGCGTACCAACGGCAGGATCCGGTACGGCACAGGCGTGTCGAGAGCGATCACTGACGATGTCCGTACCACGCCTTGAACGTCCACGATCAGGTCGATGACACGCTGGAGGTCGGCGTTGTTGCGCGCGACCACCCGGCACAGCATGTCGCCGCCGCCGGTGATCGTGTGGGCCTCCAGGATCTCGGGGATCAGGGCGAGCTGGTCGGCGACCGGCACGTGCCCTGCGACCTGCCGGATCTGCAGCGTCACGAACGCGGTCACGTCGAAGCCGAGCGCGGCCGGGTCGATGTCGGGGCCGTACCCCGTGATGACCCCCCGGGCGGCCAGCCGGTCGAGCCGGGCCTGGACCGTGCCCCTTGCCACGCCGAGCCGCCGGGAGCATTCCAGCACGCCGATGCGCGGCTCGGCCCGCAGCAGCGAGACGATCCGCGAATCGAGCTGATCAATCGTCACAACTTCTACCTTCGGTCACGATCCCAGAGTGTACAAAATGTCCACTAATTCAACTCACTCTTGCACAATTTGGCTACCCCGTCTGAGAGTGTGGCTATGAACGATGTCTTTCCGGTGAACGGCATGGATGCGGTCGTCTTCGCGGTCGGCAACGCGAAGCAGGCCGCCCACTACTACTCGACGGCGTTCGGGATGCGGCTGGCGGCCTACCGCGGGCCGGAGAACGGCAGCCCCGACGAGGTGGCGTACGTGCTGGAGTCCGGCTCAGCGCGCTTCGAGCTGCGCGGCTCCGTACGGCCGGGCACGGCGGTCGCCGAGCACGTGGCGGCGCACGGTGACGGCGTCATCGATCTCGCGCTGGACGTTCCGGACGTACCGGCCGCCTACCGTCACGCGCTCGCTCAGGGCGCCCGGGGGCTGGCCGAGCCGTACGTCGTGGAGGACGAGCACGGCAAGGTGATGGTCGCGGCGATCGCGGCCTACGGCGAGACCCGGCACACGCTCGTCGACCGGTCCGGCTACCACGGCCCCTACCTGCCCGGTTACTCGGCGGCCGAGCCCGTCGTCGCGGCCCCGGACGTCAGGAACGGCAGGCTCTTCCAGGCCGTCGACCACTGCGTCGGCAACGTCGAGCGCATGGACGAGTGGGTCGAGTTCTACGAGCGGGTCATGGGCTTCACCAAGATGGCGGAGTTCATCGGCGACGACATCGCGACGAACTACTCGGCGCTGATGTCCAAGGTCGTCGCCGACGGCACCCGCAAGGTCAAGTTCCCGCTGAACGAGCCCGCCGTCGGCAAGCGCAAGTCGCAGATCGACGAGTACCTGGAGTTCTACGGCGGGCCCGGCGTGCAGCACATCGCCCTGGCCACGAACGACATCCTGGCCACGGTGGACTACATGCGGAAGGCCGGCGTGGAGTTCCTCGACACGCCCGACTCCTACTATGACGACCCGGAGTTGCGGGCCCGCATCGGCCAGGTCCGGGCGCCGATCGAGGAGCTCAAGAAGCGGCGGATCCTGGTCGACCGCGACGAGGACGGCTACCTGCTGCAGATCTTCACCAAGCCCGTGGTGGACCGCCCGACGGTGTTCTTCGAGCTCATCGAGCGCCACGGCTCGCTCGGGTTCGGCAAGGGCAACTTCAAGGCCCTGTTCGAAGCCATCGAGCGCGAGCAGGAGCGGCGCGGCAACCTCTGAGCGCACGAGGCCGTGTCTGAGAAATCCCAACCCGACGTATGACGCTATGGGTGATTTGTCAGACACGGCCCAGGGGTCCGCATGGGGATGGGACACTCTTTGCCCTTCTCCGGCTTTGATCGGCGAACGGCGCGGTGATCAAACGAGCCAAGTCCTCCTCCTCACATAAGGTGGCCTGGCCATGTCCGCGCTCCGTAGCCCCACAACACCCTCAGTGACCGCCGCGCTCGCCGCCGCGGTCCTCGCCGTCACCGCCGCGTGTTCGGGCGCGGTGGCCGCACCGACCCCCGCGCCCACCCCGGCCGCCGTACAGGGCGGCGATCCGGGCGGCGGACGGGACGGCCTGTTCGGGGCGATCACCTCGGGCACGATCGGCGCACCGGGCATCGGCGATCCCGCCTTCCCCGGGGACGGCAACGGCGGCTACGACGTACGGCACTACCGGCTGCGACTGTCCTACGACCCGGCGACCAAGCGACTGGCCGGCAGCGCGACGATCCGGGCCAGGGCCGTACAGGACCTGACCTCGTTCAACCTCGACCTGCGCGGGCTCACGGTGAGCCGGGTGGCCGTCGACGGCGCGACCGCCGGGTTCGGCCGCCAGGACGACGAGCTGACCATCCGACCGGCGTACCGGATCTCCAAGGGCGACAGGTTCGAGGTGACGGTCGACTACTCGGGCCTGCCGGAACCGATCCGCGACTACGTCAACCTCGGCACGTACGGCTTCGTGGCGACGGCCGACGGGTCGTTCGTGACCTCCGAGCCGAACGGGGCCAAGACCTGGTTCCCGTCCAACGACCACCCGGCCGACAAGGCCACGTACGACTTCGAGATCACCGTGCCGGCCGGCCTGACCGCGATCGCCAACGGCGAGCTCGACGGCGAGCCCAAGACGGTCGACGGGAAGACCACGTTCGTCTGGCGGGAAAAGCACCCGATGGCCAGCTACCTCGCCACGATGACGACCGGGAAGTTCGAGATCCGCACCGGAAAGAGCGAGAAGGGCCTGCCGGTCTACGCGGCCGTCGCCCCCGCCTTCCACGGCTCGCTCGACAACCTCTACACCGAGACGGCGAAGATCACCGACTACTGGTCGACCGTGTTCGGGCCCTACCCGTTCTCCTCGACAGGCGGCGTGATCGACGACTACTCCTCGGGATACGCGCTGGAGAACCAGACGAAGCCGATCTACGGCGGATTCTCCCCCGAAAGCGGCATCATCGCCCACGAGCTCGCCCACCAGTGGTTCGGCGACAGCGTGAGCATCACCCGGTGGAAAGACCTGTGGCTGAACGAGGGCTTCGCCACCTACGCGGAGTGGCTCTGGGCCGAGCACCGCGGCGAGGCCACGGCCGAGGCGCTGTTCAAGCGCTACTACGCGAACGCCGCCGACCCCATGTGGACCTACCCGCCGGGCGACGCCCGCGCCACCGACCTGTTCAACAACTCCGTCTACGTGCGCGGCGCGATGACGCTGCACGCCCTGCGCAAGGCGATCGGCGACGCCGTGTTCTTCCCGCTGCTCAAGAAGTGGACCACCGAGCACCGGTACGGCAATGTCACGACCGAGCAGTTCGTCGCGCTGGCCGAGCAGATGTCCGGCAAGAAGCTGACCGCTCTCTTCGACGCCTGGCTGTTCCAGCCGCGACGTCCCGCCGTCGTCGCCTGACCGACCAGTCCGCCCGCTCAGGAGAAGAGCAGCTTGTGGCCGTCACGGCGGAGGGCGGCGAGCACCTCGTCGCAGTGCCTGGGCCCCCTGGTCTCCAGCTGGAGCAGGACCTCGACCTCGTCCAGGTGCAGCCGGGAGCCCACCCGCTCGTGCACGACGTCGAGCACGTTGACCCCGAGCTCGGCCAGCCGGTGAAGCAGTGCGGCGAGCGCGCCCGGCCGGTCGGTCAGGCGGATCCGGAAGGCCAGGTAGCGCCCGGCCGCCGCCAGGCCGTGCCGCAGCACCCGGGCGAGCAGCAGCGGGTCGATGTTGCCGCCGGACACCACCGCGACGACCGGCGGATCGAACGCGTGCGGCTGGTCGAGCAGCGCGGCGACCCCGGCGACCCCGGCGGGCTCGACCAGCAGCTTCGACCGCTCCAGGCAGAGCAGCAGCGCCCGTGACAGCGACTCCTCCGAGACCGTGACCACCCGGTCGACCAGATAGTGGATCAGCTCGAACGGCAGTGCGCCCGGCCGTCCGACCGCGATGCCGTCCGCCATCGTCGAGGCCGGTTCGACCATGACCGGATGCCCGGCCGCGAGCGACTCCGGATAGGCGGCGGCCCGCTCCGCCTGCACGCCGATGACCCTGATCCCCGGCCGCAGCGACTTCACCGCGAGCGCGACGCCCGCCGCCAGGCCGCCGCCGCCGATCGGCAGCACGATCGTGGCCGCCTCGGGAAGCTGCTCGAGGACCTCCAGCCCGATCGTCCCCTGCCCGGCCACGACGTCGGAATGGTCAAACGGGTGGATGAACACCGCCCCGGTCCGGTCAGCATGCTCCTGCGCCGCCTGGAGTGCCAGATCGACCGTGTGCCCGGCGAAGACGACGTCAGCGCCGTACGCCCGGGTGGCCTCCACCTTGGGCAGCGGGGCGCCCTCGGGCATGTAGACGGTGGACTTGGCCCCCAGCAGCGTCGAACCGAGCGCGACGCCCTGGGCGTGGTTGCCCGCGCTGGCCGCCACGACGCCCCTGGCC
Source organism: Sphaerimonospora cavernae (assembly GCF_042435035.1). Classification (NCBI taxonomy): domain Bacteria; kingdom Bacillati; phylum Actinomycetota; class Actinomycetes; order Streptosporangiales; family Streptosporangiaceae; genus Sphaerimonospora; species Sphaerimonospora cavernae. The sequence goes on along the minus strand of NZ_JBHMQT010000009.1, from coordinate 79,156 downwards.
CGCTCGTCGTCGCTGAGCCGCGCGATGCGGACGTAGGCGCCCCGAATCTTGAACGACCCGGCCCGCTGGATGTTCTCGCACTTGAGGTGTACGGGCCCCCCGACCGCCTCGGACAGCACCCGGGAGTGGAGCACGGGCGTCTGTACGGCCACGCCCTTGAGCAGTTCGCGTGCGGCGACGACATCGTCGTACGTCACCTGTGGGACAGCCATGAGTCAATCTTCGCAGGATCGCCCCCCGGAGGTGACGAACCTCCGCACGATGCGGGCGGCTGTCTTTCCCGGCGACAGGACGGCGACCGTGAATCAGGTCGCCGTCAAGGCCGTGGCAACCGGAGTGAAAGCGAGCGCCCGTAAAACATGAGGTGTCACAGCGACCCGGGAAAGCCCGGACCCGAGAATCAACGGAGAAGACGATGCGTACTCCCCACAAGATCATGGCAGCCGTCACGCTGGCCCTGGCCGCTGTTTCGGTGGCCTCCCCGTCGGCCTCGGCGGACAGCTCCCAGGCCGCCACCGCCGCCGCCACCGCCGCCGCCACCACCACCACCACCACCGCCTATCAGTACCGCGGTTACCACGGCCTGAGCTCCATTCTCAATATCACCCCGGGGATGAGGAGCGCGGGGTTGCGTCCCGTGGCCGTCTCAATCGGGCTGCAGGCGTCACAGGAAAAGTTCGCTGGATTCTGGGACAACAAGCCCGGTCCCGCCTACCTGCTTCAGAAGTGGATCGACGCCGACCGGTATCAGAAACTGTTCGACGAAAGCACCGGGGACGGCTACCAGCCCACCGTGGTGAGTGCGACGGGCAGCGGATCGCAAGCCTCATTCACCGCCCTCTTCCAGAAGAAGACGGGCAGGTTCTTCTCCCGTCACAACATCGGCACCAGCGAATTCGGCGGGGCCAACCTCTACGCGCGGCAGAACGGCTACATCCCCGTCTCGGTCAATGTGTACGGCACGGCGTCCAACCCGCGCTACGTAGCGGTCTGGGCGGACAATCCGTCCAGCATCACCTGGAGCCTCACGACTGCCACGCCCGCATCCCAGTACCAGCGTCTCTTCGATGCCCAGGTCCAGGCCGGATACCGGCCGTCCGCCATCGCGGTCGGTCCCGACGGGAAGTCCTACACGACGGTCTGGCGCAAGGACACGATCGGCACCTGGTACGCCTTCCACGGGTTGAGCGCCGCGCAGTACCAGGCGCGGTTCGACGAGATGACGGCCAAGGGCCTGTACCCGACCTGGATCGACATGGAGAACGGCGTCTACGCCGCCGTCTTCACCACCAGATGACAGGCCCTGTCCGGGCGGGTCACCGCCTCGCACCCAGCGCCGGCCCGCGTCCGACCACACCGGACGCGGGCCGGCGAGTCATGGGTCACCTGCGGTTTCCGGACGCCCGGGAGGCGTCGGCCGACCAGTAGGAACCGGCGGCGAGGATGAGGGCGGCCGCGCCGACGAGACCGGTGTCCTGGCCGAGCTCGGCCGGGACGACACGGACCCGGGAGGCGAACTCCATGCGGGTGTGCTCGCGCAGCGCCTCCCGAAGCGGATCGAAGAGCAGCGGTCCCGCCTGGGACAGCCCACCGCCGACGGTCACCACGTCGAGGTCGCAGAGGTTGGTCGCCGAGGCGATCGCGATGCCGAGGGCCCGCCCGGCGCGTGCCATCGCGGCCAGCGCGATCTCGTCGCCGGCCGCCGCGTCGGCGGCCAGCCGTCGCCCGGTCGCGGCGCCTGCCTCGCTGTATCCTCCGCTGTATCCGCCCGTCCGTGGCTCGCCCTTGCCCGGCTCCCCCGTGCCCGGCTCCGGCAGGCCTCCCGGTGACCAGCCGCGGGCCACCGCCCAGGCGGCGAGGCCCGGCCCCCGGGCGACCGCCTCCAGGCAGCCGAGCGCGCCGCACCCGCACAGCACCCCGCCGGGCTCGACCACCACGTGCCCGATGTGCCCGGCGTTGCCGGTGCCGCCGTCGATCAGCCGGCCGCCCAGGATCAGCCCGCCGCCGACGCCGGTGGACACGACCATGCCCAGCATGTTGTCGCTCCCCCGCCCGGCGCCGCGCCAGTGCTCGGCGACCGCGAGGCAGACGGCGTCGTTGTGGATCCGTACCGGAAGACCGGGAAAGCGCCGAGCCAGCCGCTCCCGGAGCGGGAAGCCCCGCCAGCCCGGGATGTTGAGCGGCGACACCTCGCCGGCCGGCCAGGTCATCGGGCCGCCGCAGCCGGCCCCCACTCCGGCCAGGCCCTCGGGGGCGCCCACATCGTCGATCAAATGGTCGATCAGCCCGGCCAGCGCCTCCCACAGGGTCTCCGCGTCACCGCCGGGCGGGGTCGCCGTGCGCCTGGCCGCGACCACCTGTCCGTCCGGCCCGACCAGACCCACCGCGAGCTTCGTGCCGCCGATGTCGGCGGCCAGCACAGATCCCGTCACGTGCCCATCCCAGTGCCCGTCGCGGGGTGGGGTCAAGCAGGATCGCGGCCGAGGCGCCCGTCACCCGGGCGTCCGTCACCTGAGCATCTGGCCGGGAGCCGGACCGGCGGAGAAGACCAGGAGGGATGCGGTGAAGCCGTGTACGTGGTTGTGGCCGCTGACCGGGCCCATCTCTCCGGCGGCGAAGAATCCCGCCACCCCGATCGGGCCGAGCATGTCCCGTACGGCGAGCGCGTCATGATCGGCCGACCCGAACATCGCCGAACCCCGGCCGTTACAGGAGAACAGCAGCGCGCCGTCGATCCGGCCGGCTCGCTGCACATGCGCGTCGAGCAGCGAGTAGAGATCCTCGTCGGCGGTCTCGGCATCCCTGACCTGGAAGCGTACGGTCCTGCCGATGTCCAGCACGTCGCCGACCGCGACGGCCTCGCGCTCGGGATCGATGCCGATGACGCCCCGGATGAGGAAGTCGCCCCGCTCGTGCCGCTCGGCGTACTCGTCCATGACCACGCCGATCTGTAACCCCGAGGCGACCAGTTCGCGGTCCTCCTCGTCGAGGGCGCTCACGATGTCCTCCAGGCGGCCCAGCGCGGGCTGGCCGGCCAGTTCGAGCAGCAGGTTCTCCTCGGCACGCGTGACCACCATGGAGGGCCCGATCGGGCGGCAGCCCTGGCTCACCACGGCGCCGACGTTCACCGGACCGCTGAGAACGACCCCGATCGCGCCTTCGGTGTGCACCTCGCCGTCGACGAACAGCCGTACCGAGCCCCGGCCGCCCAGCCCGTTGGCCAGGCCGCCGACGATCGGCAGGTCGCCCAGCACATCGCCCGAGTGCTCGATGAACGCGTCGGCGGGAAAGGTGTACGGATCCGCCAGCAGGATCGCCGCCCGGTCACCGGGGCCGCGCTCGGGCAGCCCCACGACCACGAACCTGTCCGCGGTCCGCAACGTGTCCAGGGCGAACGTGGCCACCCCGCCACCGCCGAATGACGCGGCCCAGGCACTGACGGACGGCTGGAGCTCGACTCCCTGGGCGTCTCCGATCACGCCGGTCGCGCTGCAGCCGATCACCCGGGCCTCCGGCGCCATGGCCATCGCCCGCAGCCCCGCCCGGGTCACTTCGTCGGGATCCTCTCCGCAGATGAAGAAGCACACCAGGTCAGGCGGGCCCGACAGGCCGGCCAGCGCCCGGCGGACGGCCGCCTCCGCCGTCTCCACCAGGTTGGCGCCAACGGCGAGACCGTCGGCGAAGCGGCTCGTGATTACCGCCATAGTCTCGCCCCTCTCAATCAACAGTCAGAGTCTTCTTGGCCATTTCTCCCCACTGAAAGGGCATCGACGCACGCAACCCTCATGGGATTACGGGAGATCGGGCTGCCGGATCACGACGTGGCGACGTAGTCTCATCAGGTGCACAAATCGCCCACGCCTGCTTCCGGCACTCTGCGCGAACTCCGTGACAGCGGCCACCGGCACCGCACGGTCAAGGCCGAGATCAGGGAGAACCTCCTGGCCCGGCTACGCTCGGGCGAGCCGCGGTTCCCCGGCATCGTCGGCTTCGACGAGACCGTGCTGCCCCACCTGGAACGGGCCCTGATCGCGGGGCACGACCTGGTGCTCCTCGGCGAGCGCGGTCAGGGCAAGACCCGGCTCATCCGCACGATCGTCGATCTGCTCGACGAGTGGTCGCCGGTCGTGGCCGGCTGCGAGATCAACGATCATCCGTACGCGCCGGTCTGCGCGCGGTGCCTGCGGCTCGCCGCCGAACTCGGCGGCGACCTGCCCGTCGCCTGGCGCCGCCGGGAGGACCGGTACGGCGAGAAGCTGGCCACGCCGGACACCTCCGTCGGCGACCTGATCGGCGACGTCGACCCCATGAAGATCGCCGAGGGACGCACGCTGGGCGATCCGGAGACCGTCCACTACGGCCTGGTGCCGCGCACGAACCGCGGCGTGTTCTCGGTCAACGAGCTGCCCGACCTGGCCGAGCGGATCCAGGTCGCGCTGCTCAACGTGCTGGAGGAGCGGGACATCCAGGTCCGGGGTTACAACCTGCGGCTGCCGCTCGACATCCTGTTGGTCGCCAGCGCCAACCCGGAGGACTACACCAACCGCGGCCGGATCATCACCCCGCTGAAGGACCGGTTCGGCGCGGAGATCCGCACCCACTATCCCCGGACCATCGACGACGAGCTGGCCCTGATCCGCCAGGAGGCCGCCCTCGGGGAGCTCGGCGCCGACCTCCCCGATCACCTGCTGGAGGTGATCGCCAGGTTCACCCGGCTGGTCCGCGAGTCGACCGCCGTCGACACCCGTTCCGGCGTGTCCGCCCGGTTCTCCATCGCCGCCGCCGAGACCGCCGCCGCCTCGGCCGTACGGCGGACCGCGCTGACCGGGGAGGAACGGCCGGTCACCCGGGTCTGCGACCTGCCGCAGGTGGTGCACACGCTGCGCGGAAAGGTCGAGTTCGAGGTCAGCGAGGAGGGCCGGGAGACCGAGGTGCTCGCCCACCTGCTGCGCCGGGCGACCGCCGAGACGTTCCGGGTCACGATCGGCGGGGCCGACCTGACGCCGCTGCTGGACAGGTTCGGCGAGGGCGCCCAGGTCGAGTCGGGCGAACTGGTGCCGGCGCACGAACTGCTGCGCCGGATCGGGCGGATCGACGGACTCTCGAAGATCATGGCCGGGCTGGGCATGGGTGAGGGCGACGAGTCGCCGGGCCACGCCGCGGCGGCCCTGGAGTTCGCCCTGGAGGGGCTGTACCTGATGCGCCGGCTGTCCAAGGACGAGGTGGCCGGGGGATCGGTCTACCGGACATGACCGGGTCGTACGCCTACCGGCGATACAGCGCCGGGCCGGACCCGCTGGCTCCGCCGTACGACGTGCGCTCGGCGCTCGACGACATGGGCGACGCGATCCTGTCGGGGTCCACGCCGCTCGACGCGCTGCGCGACCTGCTCCGGCGCGGCCTTCCCGGCGCCTCTGACCGGCGCGGGCTGGACGATCTCCTCCGGGCCGTACGGCGCCGCCGCGGCGAACTGCGGGAGAACACGCGACTCGACGGCACCCTGGAGCGGGTTCGCGCGCTGCTGGACAGGGCGATCGGTCAGGAACGGGCGGAACTGTCGCCGGATGAGGACGGCCGGTTCCGGGAGGCGCTCCTCGACGCGCTGCCGTCCGATCCCGCCCGCGCGATCCGGGAGCTGGCCGGCTACGGCTGGCGCTCGGCCGCCGCCCGGCGGACCTTCGAGGAGCTGCGCGACCTGCTGCGCCGGGAGGTGCTCGACAGCCGGTTCCGCGGCATGCGCGAGGCGCTGGCCGACCCGGATCCGGCGGCGATGGAGCGCGTCCGCCAGATGACGTCCGAACTGAGCGACATGCTGGACCGGGACGCGCGGGGCGAGCACACCCAGGAGGACTTTGACCAGTTCATGCGGAAATACGGGGACATGTTCCCTGAAAACCCGCGGAACTTGGAGGAGCTGGTCGACCAGCTCGCCCGCCGCGCCGCCGCCGCGCAGCGGCTGCTCGCCTCGCTGACCCCGCGGCAGCGCGCCGAACTGGCGGCGCTCATGGAGCAGACGCTGGAACAGGCCGGCCTGGCCGAGCAGATGCGCCGTCTCGGCGACGCCCTCCAGGCCCGCCGCCCCGACATCGGCTGGGGGGCGCCGGAGCAGGTCTCCGGCCATCAGCCGATGGACATGGGCGACGCGGTGAGCGCCCTGGAGGAGCTCGCCGACCTGGGCGACCTGGAGACCACGCTCCGGCAGGTCTACCCCGGCGCGCGGCTCGACGACATCGACGAGGAGGCGGTCCGCCGGGCACTCGGCCGGTCGGCCGTGGACGATCTGGAGGCCCTGCGGCGGGTCGAACGGGAGCTGGAGGCCCAGGGTTACCTTCGGCGGCATCGCGGCAAGCTCGAGCTCACCCCGAAGGCCGTGCGCCGGCTGGGCGAGACCGCGCTGCGCCGGGTGTTCTCGTCACTGGAGTCGGGCCGCCGCGGCGATCACGACCAGCGTGACGCCGGCACGGCCGGAGAGCCGACCGGGTCCAGCCGGCCCTGGCGGTTCGGTGACGAGCAGCCCATCGACGTCGTGCGCACGGTCGTCAACGCCGTACGGCGCGGCGGCCGGTCCCCGGTGACCCTGTCCGTGGACGACTTCGAGGTGGCCGAGACCGAGCGCAGAAGCGCCGCGGCGGTGTGCCTGCTGGTCGACCTGAGCTATTCGATGGCCCTGCGCGGCACCTGGGCGGCGGCCAAGCAGACGGCGCTCGCGCTCCAGGCGCTGGTGGCCGCCAAGTTCCCCCAGGACGCCGTGCAGATCATCGGGTTCTCGAACTACGCGCGGGTGCTGCGGGCCGACGAGCTCGCCGCGCTGGAGTGGGACATGGTGCAGGGCACCAACCTGCATCACGCACTGCTGATCGCGGGCCGCCACCTCGACCGGCACCCCGATTTCGAACCGGTCGTCCTGGTGGTCACCGACGGCGAGCCGACCGCGCACCTCATGCCGAGCGGCGTGCCGCGGTTCGACTGGCCGCCGTCGCCGGAGACCCTGACGCTGACCCTCGCCGAAGTCGACAAGATGACCAGGCGGCGGGCCACCATCAACATCTTCATGCTCGCCCCCGACGACCGGCTGCGCGATTTCGTCGACGAGATCGCCCGGCGCAACGGCGGCCGGGTCTTCTCCCCCGACGCCGACCGCCTCGGCGAATACGTGGTGAGTGATTTCCTCCGCGCCCGCACCCGCCGCTGACGCACCGCCAGGCGGTCACCCCGGCGAATCTCGCGAGGCATTTACCCTCGCCGGATCCTCCGCCGCAGCTTTCCTCACCCATCCAGAGGGCAGATCATCGCCCGCCGCGGGGACGCCGAACGCCGACGACGCCGTTCGGGACGATCGGGCCGATCGAAGGGCGATAACCTCGGCACATGTCGTTCTCTGACCTGCTGCTGTGGCTGCACGTGGGATTCGCGATCTTCGCGATCGGGCCGCTCACGGCGGTGACAAGCGTCACCCCTCGCTACATCCGCGCACGCGACCTCAACGTGCTGCGCTACCTCAACCGCTCCACCCGGCTGTTCGGGCTGCTGACGCTGGGCGTGTTCCTCTTCGGCATGCTGCTGGGCAGTGGCGTACTGGGCCGACCCTACCTGTCCGCGTCGATGACGCTGTTCGTCGTGGCGGCGGTGCTATTGATGATCATTGAGCGTGATCAGCGCACCGCGATTCAGGCGCTGTCCACCGAGACCACGGAGGACGACGCCAAGGTGCAGACCGGGCGGATCGCCGCGCTCTCCGGCATCACCGCCCTGATCTGGCTGGTCATCCTCGCCCTCATGGTCTTCTTCAACCCGTAAACGATTCCCGCTTTCCCTCTGTGTCCGGTAGAACGTTTTTGGCCGAAAACGGGGGAAAGAGGATCGGGTGCACCTTACGTCGCGACGCCGTGCGACCTGGGCGCTGGTCGCCCTCGCCGTCGGCGCCTTCACCTATGTCACCGCCGAACTGCTGCCCATCGGACTGCTGACGGTGATGGCCGCCGACCTGCACCGGTCGCAGGCCGAAACGGGCCTGCTCGTCACCGGGTACGCCGCGGTGGTGGTGCTGGCGTCGCTGCCGCTCACCCGGCTCACCCACCGGGTGCCGCGGCGCACGCTGCTGATCGTCACCCTGGGCGTGTTCGTCGCCGGGACGCTGCTGACCGCGGTGGCGCCGAACTATCCGGTGCTGCTCGGCGGGCGGCTGCTGGTCGCGGCCACCCAGGCGCTCTTCTGGTCGGTCGCGACCCCGGCCGCGGCCGCGATGTTCCCCCCGGAGTTCCAGGGGCGGGCCATCGCCCGGATGTCGATCGGCAGCGCCCTCGCCCCCGTCCTCGGCGTGCCGACCGGCACCTGGCTCGGCCAGCAGTTCGGCTGGCGCACCGCGCTGGTCCTGACCGCCGCGGTCGGCCTCGTCACCTGCGTCACCATCGCGACGCTGATGCCCGGCGGCCGGCGAGCGGGAGCGGGTGCGGACGGCCACGGGCCGGACCGGGGGGTGACCCCGGACGTCCGCCGCTACGCCCTCCTCATCGTCGCCACCGTGATCGGGGTGGGCGGGTACCTCACCGCATTCACCTACATCACTCCGTTCCTGCTGGAGTTCAGCGGCTTCGCCCCGGCCGCGCTCAGCCCGCTGCTGCTCGCGTCCGGGATCGCCGGCGTCGGCGGGACGATCGCGATCGGCCGGCTGATCGACACCAGGCCCCGTACGGCGCTGCTCGCACCGCTGACCCTCATCACCGGCGCGCTGCTCACCCTGTACGCCTTCGGGGCCGTACGCCCGGTGGCGGTGGCGGCCCTCTGCGTCACGGGCCTGTCGTTCAGCGCGCTGGCCGCCGCCATCGCGAGCCGCGGGCTGCAGGTGGCCCCGGGCAGCACGGACATGGCCTCCGCCGGCACCGGGTCGGCCTTCAACGTCGGCATCGCGGGCGGCTCGCTGCTCGGCGGCGCACTCATCGACCACACGGGCGTCCGGAGTGTGACCGTGGCCGCCGCCGTGCTGACCGCGGCGGCGCTCGCCGTCCTGCTGTGCGAACGGTGGCTGCCCGCCGCCGGTTCCGCCGCGCCGGGCCGTGCCGCCCCGGCGCGGAGCGGAAGCTAGCGCCCTGGCGCCTCAGCCCAGGGCTTCGGAGAGGTCGGCGAGGAGGTCGTCGACGGTCTCGATGCCGACGGACAGCCGGACGAGATCGGCGGGGACCTCCAGCGGCGACCCGGCGGCCGACGCGTGGGTCATCCGGCCGGGGTGCTCGATCAGCGACTCGACACCGCCGAGCGACTCTCCGAGCGTGAAGAGCCTGGTCCGGTCGCAGATCTCGACCGCGGCCTCCTCGCCGCCGGCGACACGGAACGACACCATGCCGCCGAACCGCCGCATCTGCTTGGCCGCGACCTCATGCCCGGGGTGATCCGGCAGCCCCGGATACAGCACCTGGGTCACCTTCGGATGCGACAGCAGCAGGTCGGCCACCCGCTCGGCGTTGTCGCAGTGCCGGTCCATCCGTACGCCCAGGGTCTTCAGGCCGCGCAGGGTCAGCCACGCGTCGAACGGCCCGGCCACCGCGCCCATCGCGTTCTGGTGGTAGGCGAGCCGCTCCCCCAACTCGGCCGAACCGGCGACCAGCGCGCCGCCGACCACGTCGGAGTGGCCCCCGACGTACTTGGTCGTCGAGTGGACCACCACGTCGGCACCGAGCGCCAGCGGCTGCTGTAGGTACGGCGAGGCGAACGTGTTGTCCACCAGCAGCAGCGCATCCACGTCGTGGGCGACCTCCGCCAGCGCGGCGATGTCCGCGATGCCCAGCAGCGGGTTGGTGGGGGTCTCCACCCAGATCGCCTTGGTCTCCGGCCGTACGGCCGCGCGCACGGCGTCGACGTCGCCGACCGGGACCGGGTCGAAGGACAGGCCCCAGCCCTCCAGCACCTTGGCGAACAGCCGGTAGGTGCCGCCGTACGCGTCGTCGGGGATCAGGACATGGTCGCCGGGCCGGCACACCGTGCGAAGCAGCGTGTCCTCGGCCGCCAGGCCGGACGCGAACGCGAGACCGCGGACACCGCCCTCCACGGCGGCGATCGCCTCCTCCAGCGCGGTCCGGGTCGGGTTCGCCGATCGGCTGTATTCGTATCCGGCCCGCAGCCCGCCCACGCCGTCCTGCTTGTAGGTCGAGACGGCGTAGATGGGCGGCACAACGGCACCGGTGTGCGGGTCAGCCTCCTGGCCTGCGTGGATGGCCAGCGTTTCGAAGCCATGGTTCATGCCGTCGAGACTAGCCACCGCAGAAGCCCCCCCGTACCCGTGATCTTGCAGTTTCTCGCAGGCGAGCCACCTGAACTGCGAAAATGCCGTTCATGATCTTGCACTAGCGAGTGCAAGATCATGAACGGCATTTTCGCTGCTCAGTGCATAGGATTGCGAGAAACTGCAAGATCACGAAAGGGGGATGCCCTGATCAGGGCCCCGTGTGCAAGTATTCGCAAGATCACGGCATGGGGGTGGGGGGGTGGGGGGTGGCGAAGGGGGCTTAGTGGATGGCCAGGAAGGCGAGGAGGTCCTGCCGGGTGATCAGGCCGACGGGCTTGCCGTCGTCGAGCACCACGGCCGCGTCGGCCTTCTGCAGCGCCTCGACCGCCCGGGCCACCGGCTCCCCAGAACCGATCATGGGCAGCGGCGCGGACATGTGGTCGTCGAGACGGTCCTCCGAACGCACCTTGCCGCGGTAGAGGCCCTCCAGAAGGTCCCGCTCGACGATCGAGCCGACGACCTCGGCCGCCATTACCGGGGGCTCCTCCTTCATCACCGGCAACTGGGACACCCCGTACTCACGCATGATCGAGATGGCGGTGCCGACCGACTCGTGCGGGTGCACGTGGACGAACTGCGGCAGCCCCGACTTCTTGCGGCCGAGTACGTCACCGACCAGCCCCTCCTCGCTCGAGGTGGTGAGGAACCCGTAGTCGGCCATCCACTCGTCATTGAAGATCTTCGACAGGTATCCGCGCCCGCCGTCCGGCAGCAGCACCACGACGACGTCGTCCGGCCCGGCCTTCTGCGCCACCCGCAGCGCCGCCACGACGGCCATCCCGCACGATCCGCCGACGAGCAGCGCCTCCTCCCGGGCCAGTCGGCGCGTCATGAGGAAGGAGTCCCGGTCGGAGACCGCGATGACCTCGTCGCAGATCGTCGCGTCGTAGGTGGCCGGCCAGATGTCCTCGCCGACACCCTCCACGAGGTAGGGACGGCCGGTGCCACCGGAGTAGACCGACCCCTCCGGGTCCGCACCGATGATCTTCACCTTGCCGCCGGAGACCTCCTTGAGGTACTTCCCGGTGCCGCTGATCGTGCCGCCGGTCCCGATGCCGGCGACGAAGTGGGTGATCCTTCCCTCGGTCTGCTCCCAGATCTCCGGGCCCGTCGAGTGATAGTGACTCGCCGGGTTGTCGGGGTTGGAGTACTGGTCCGGCTTCCAGGCGTTCGGCGTCTCCCTGGCCAGCCGGTCGGAGACCGAGTAGTACGAGTCCGGATGGTCGGGCGAGACGGCGGTCGGGCACACCACGACCTCGGCCCCGTACGCGCGCAGCACGGCGATCTTGTCCTGGGCCACCTTGTCCGGGCACACGAACAGGCAGCGGTAGCCCTTCTCCTGCGCGACGATGGCCAGCCCGACGCCCGTGTTGCCGGAGGTCGGCTCGACGATCGTCCCGCCGGGCCTGAGCGCGCCGCTCCGCTCGGCGGCCTCGATCATCCGCAGCGCGATCCGGTCCTTGACCGAACCGCCCGGGTTGAAGTACTCCACCTTGGCCAGCACCTGGGCGGGCGCGCCGGCCGCCACCTTGCGCAGCCGGACGAGCGGCGTGTTGCCCATCAGCTCGACCAGCGAGTCGTGTACGCGCACCGAGAAGACCACCTTGATTACCGAAGCTTTGTCAGCCTGCCCGCCGCCGAAGTCCCGTAGGGGTGGCCGGGGCTCGGCTAATTTCTCTCCCAAACCGTACCGCCAGCCGAGGGGAGAACCGTGTTCTGGACGTCGGGAGCGGCCCGTGCCGCACGGCGCATCGCCACCGCCGCCGCACTGGGGGGTGGCGGCCTGACCGCACTCGGCGCGCTCACGTACGGGCTGCTCATCGCGGAGGCGATGGTCGCCCGCAAGATCGTCGGCCGTCCGCACGGCGAGACCGGCCCCGCCTCGGACGGCGTCTACGGGCCGCTCCCCGGCGACGCCGCCCCCGGGGAGCCGATCAGCATGGTCATGCTCGGCGACTCCACCGCCGTCGGCCTGGGATTGACCGACCCGGCCGACACCCCCGCCGTCAACATCGCGCTCGGCCTCGCCACCGTCGCCGAGCGCCCCGTGCGGCTGCACGTGTACGGCGAGTCCGGCGCCGAGTCGGTCCATCTGGACGGGCAGATCGACCGGGCCATCGAGGAAGGCCCCGACATCGCCGTCGTCTTCATCGGCGCCAACGACGTGACGAGCGCGACTTCGCCGGCCCGTGCCGTACGGCACCTGCAGGCGGCGGTGCGGCGGCTACGCGAGGCCGGCGCGGAGGTGGTCGTCGGGACCTGCCCCGACCTGGGCACGATCCGCCCGATCGCCCAGCCGCTGCGCTGGGTGACCCGGCGCTGGTCCCGTCTGCTCGCGGCCGCCCAGACAGTCGCCGTCATCGAGGCGGGCGGCCGGACCGTGGCCTTCGCCGACCTCCTGGGGCCCGAGTTCGAGGCCAACCCGGCCGAGATGTTCGGACCTGATCGTTATCATCCATCTGCCCAAGGTTACCTACAATCCGCGTACGCGGTGCTACCGTCTGTATGCGCCGCGTTGGGGTTGTGGCCCGAGTCAGAACCCCTGCGCGGTAAAGGATCGCAACTGGCGGCAATGGCCGTAGAGGAACCCGGCACCGAGGTCACCGCGACCCGGGGCGCCGGCGAGGCGGTCGGCCCCCCTGGACGACGGGCCGCCCTGCTGCGCCGACGGTCTGGGCCGCTGTCGAACGGCTGAGTCCGACTACTTTCCGCGGCCAGGCCATGACCCCCTGTGGCACCCCTCTGTAGGAGCGATATGACCCGGCCCCACCCGAGACCCGTTCTGACCCTCACCACCACCGTCCTGCTGGCAACCGGGGCGCTGGCAGGCTGTTCCGGCGGTGACGCGGAAACGGACCACCCCACCTGGGATAACGCGCAGGTGAACGCCGTCAGCCGCGCCACGATGGGAGCCGGCGTGGCGGCGGCCACCTCGATGAAGTCCGACGGCATGCTGGAGACCGTGGTCCTCGACCTGGCCAGCGGCCGGAAGCTGTGGGCCCAGCCGACGACGATGACCGGCCGCCTGCCGGGGATGGGGGTGCAGGCCCCCGCCACCGTCGAGATCGGCGGCGGCCGGGCCGTGGTCGTCGCCCTCACCCCCTCAAGCGACCAGAACAGCCAGAACAACAAGGACAAACAGAGCAAGCAGCGGGCCACCCTCACCGCCAGGGACGCGCGCACCGGACGCCAACTGTGGACCCGGCCCATCCACTCGACCTTCGGCCCCCAACGCTGCGGGCCGTACGTCTGCCTCTCGGAGGACACCGAACTCTCGTCGGCCCGCATGGTCGTCCTGGAGCCCCAGACCGGTAAGACACTGTGGCGGCTGCCCGGCATCTCGGAGGTCGAGTGGTCGGACCGCAACCGCGTCGTGCTGCTGCGGCTCGCGTCCCACCCGGTGGTCGAGGCGCACGAACTGAAGGACGGCAAGGCGGTCTGGCAGCTCCCGATCGAGCAGGCCCTCGGCCCGGGGGTCGACCTGTCCGGCGGCTGGGCCTTCGGCGCGACCGGCGACAAGCTCGTCGGCTACGTCGCCCCCTACACCAATCCGCAGACCAAGGAGACCTCGACGTTCGGGCTGTTCTCCGTACGGCTCGCGAACGGCGTGGTCGACTGGATGCGGCCGTCGGTGGTCCGCGTCTACCCCAGCGGCAACCCGGCGTTCGCGCCGGTGGTCCGTCCGGTGGACGAGCAGGGGCAGTACGGCGGCTTCGCCCGGCTCGACGCGGAGACGGGGCGGGTGCTCGGCCAGATCACCCCGGGTCAGGTGCCGGGCTCGGGCTGGTGGCTGGCGTTCCCCCAGGGCATGGACAAGCTGGGCTTCCTCAAGCGGGACAAGGCCGGCTCGGTCTTCGATCTCTCCAGCGGGGAACCGACCCCGGTGAAGGGGGCCAGCGGGTGGTCGTTCTGCGTGACCGACCCCAAACCGCTGCCGCTACGCGGGATGACCCCCGGGTTCTACTCGATCGCCGCGCTGTGCGAGTTCGACCTCGCCACCGGCAAGCGGATCACCTCGTCGACCGCGCCGCCCGCGTGGTTCACCGGCAGCCAGGGCGGCTGGCGGTTGTGGCGGGACGAGAAGGGCGCGATACACGCCGTCAAGGACGGCACCGCCACCACTCCCGGCATGTACGGGTGACCACCCGAAGATTGTTCCGGACCAAAGGGTAACCTCCTGCCAAGAAGGCCACCGGAACCGGTGGCGTAGAAGCAAGGGGAGGGCCACATGCCCGAGGCAGTCATCGTGGCGACCGCGCGGTCGCCGATCGGCCGCGCGTTCAAGGGGTCGCTCAAGGACGTCCGTCCCGACGACCTGACCGTCCAGATGATCCAGGCCGCGCTGGCCAAGGTGCCACAGCTCGACCCGCGTGACGTGGACGACCTGATGCTCGGGTGCGGCCTGCCCGGCGGCGAGCAGGGCTACAACATGGCACGTGTGGTGGCGGTGCTGCTCGGCCTCGACGGTGTGCCGGGCACCACCATCACCCGTTACTGCTCGTCCTCGCTGCAGACGACCCGGATGGCGTTCCACGCGATCAAGGCAGGCGAGGGCGACGTGTTCATCTCGGCCGGGGTTGAGATGGTCTCCCGGTTCGTGAAGGGCAACTCGGACTCACTCGAAGACACCAAGAACCCGGTCTTCGAAGAGGCGCAGGCGCGGACGGAAGAGGCCAAGAAGGGCGGCGTCCCGGTGTGGCACGACCCGCGCGAGGACGGCATCCTGCCCGACATCTACATCGCGATGGGGCAGACCGCGGAGAACGTGGCGGCGCTGAAGGGGGTGTCGCGGCAGGACCAGGACGAGTTCGGCGTACGGTCGCAGAACCTCGCGGAGAAGGCGATCGCGAACGGCTTCTGGGCCGGCGACATCACCCCGGTCACGCTTCCCGACGGGAGCGTGGCCAGCAAGGACGACGGCCCGCGCGCCGGGACGACGTACGAGGCGGTCTCCCAGCTCAAGCCGGTCTTCCGTCCCGATGGCACGATCACGGCCGGCAACTGCTGCCCGCTGAACGACGGGGCGGCCGCGGTGATCGTGATGAGCGACACCAAGGCAGCGGAGCTGGGGATCACGCCGCTGGCACGGATCGTCTCGACCGGCGTCACCGGGCTCTCCCCCGAGATCATGGGTCTCGGGCCGATCGAGGCCTCCCGGCAGGCCCTCGCCCGGGCCGGGATGTCCATCGGCGACGTGGACCTCGTCGAGATCAACGAGGCGTTCGCCGCCCAGGTCATCCCGTCGTACCGGGAGCTCGGCATCGACATCGACCGCCTCAACGTGAACGGCGGAGCCATCGCGGTCGGGCACCCGTTCGGCATGACGGGCGCCCGACTCACTTCCACATTGATCAACAGCCTCCGTTTCCACGACAAGACCATCGGTCTCGAGACGATGTGCGTGGGCGGCGGCCAGGGCATGGCGATGGTCCTGGAGCGGCTCGCCTGATCGGTGTTCTGTCAGCCGTGGTGGTCCGGGCCGGCGCGGGTGGGCGTGATTCGAATGATCACCCGCTTCTCCCGGACCATCGCGGAACGGTAGTCGTCCCAGTCGGGGTGCTCCCCGCTGACGCGCCGGTAGTAGTCGACCAGATGGTCCATCGCCTCCGGCAGCGAGATGATCTCGACGGTGCCCTCGACCTGGATCCACGGACCGTAGAAGGCGTCCGTCATCACGGTGAGGAACGTCTGCGGATGCTTGCGGAGGTTGCGGGTCTTGATCGCGGTCTCGCGGCTGCTGACCACGATGTACCCGTCCTCGTCGCAGCCGACAGTGACCGGTGACATCTGCGGCCGGCCGTCAGGGTACTGGGTGAGCATGACGGCCCGGTGGTTGGTCCGGGTGAATTCACGAGCCTTGTCTAGATCCATAACACAATGATGCACTCGCACCGGTGATGGTGCGAGCGCATCATGTTCGAGCTGGGGTCGCGGTCCGTTCCCTAGGACTCCCTAGGCCCTCCGCCGGCGCTCGTGCTCCTTGACGATCGCCGCCGCGTAGCCGTGGCTGATCCCGTGTTCGTCGGCCAGCCACTTCGCCCGTTCTTCACAGCGTAGGAATGATGGACCGTTGTCAATGGTTTGGAACCACTCCGGGAGGTCGCGTCCGGTGATGGACGAGACGCGGGCGATCAGCTTGGTCTGTGTCTCCGGCGAGTGGTTCAGCGACATGGGCACCTCCACGAAAACGCTGCTTTGTGTCACCCTGCATCACCGACTCTCGCTTGACAAGACCCTGACGTCATCGATTTGTTACAGGATGTTGATCGAAGGTGCCGATGCCTTCCAGCTCGTCCTGGTATGACGCCATCTGCTGTGGCGCCTGGGGCGGGGAGGTCAATCGCTGCTGGTGAAGTAGCTGATGAAGCGGAGGATCTCCAGGTAGAGCCAGACCAGGCTCAGCGTCAGGCCGAACGCCATCAGCCAGGAGCAGCGCTCAGGCACGCCGGCCCGCACGCTCTGCTCGATGTCGCTGAAGTCGAGGAGGAGGAAGAAGCAGCCGAGCAGGATCATCGCCACGCTGAAGATCCAGCCCATCGGGGTGTCGGTGCGCAGGCCGAGGCCTCCGCTGACGAAGATGCTCGCAATCCAGTTGAGAAGCATGAGGCCGACCGCGGCGAAGCCGGCGGCGATCACGAACTTGGTGAACTTCGGCGTGGGCCGGAAGATCTTGAGCGCGTAGACGGCCAGGGTGCCGCCGAAGGCCACCATTGTGCCGAGGACCGCCTGCAGGACGATCCCGTTGTAGACCATCTCGTAGGCGTGGCTCACAACACCGATCGCGACGCCGTAGCAGACCGCGTAGCCGAGGATGAGTGCCGGGTTCGTGCTCTGCTTGAACGAGACGATCAGCGCGAGGATCACGCCGACCAGGGCCGCCGGCATGGCGATGGCCAGGGACAGGTTGAAGTACCATGCCAGCGCCGCCGTGACGACCAGCGTGCCCAGCGTCATGAAACCGCGCACGACGACGTCGTCGATCGTCATCGTCCGCTCGGCGGTCGGCGGAGCGTACGACGGAGCGCCGTACATGGCGTTCAACTGCTCGACGCTCGGCGCGGGGGTGGACCAGGTCCGCTGACCGCCCGCCCCACGTCGGCTGAATATGGGGTTCCTGCTCTGCATCGCTGCTTGCCTCCAGGACGCGATTCGCTGATCAGCCTCTCGCACGGCTTTATCTGGGGATGTTGCCCGGGGAACGACACGCGCACAAGTCCTGCCACTCCACCACGTCGTCCAACGGTCAGCATCCGCTTCCGGTTCCCGGGCCGTCGCCCACACTATGGCAGAGGTAGCGAAAGATGGCCCATTCTTTTGCCTGAGGCAGTCCTGGCCGGTGCCGGCTTCCCATCAGTGGCCTCAGGAAACCACTGCCCGCCAGCGGAAACGCCCGCCGATCCCGCGCGCGGCCACCGCTTCGGCCGACGGTCAAACTAGGATGCTTCCTTTACTTGATGAATTCAAGTCTAGTGCTAGCGTGACGATTAAAGATGGAGAGATGAGGCACCAGGCTAGGAAAAAACACGCAACGGAAACGCCGTCCCGATCTCGTCATGGAGCGCAGCGGCCGAACCGCCGGCAAGATCGTCGCTCCCGGCCCGAATTCCGGGTAGGTCCAGGTCGAGTCGCACCGGCGAGGCGGTAGGCGTCGAGCATGTCCCGGCCTGTCACAACCGGCATCGTCGGGATAGCGAGCACACCGTCGGGAGGACGTCGGATGCGAGTCATCCAATCACCATCGGAGCATATGCGGTTATCTGTCCGCCACATGCGCCCGCAGTCCCTCCGCGGCCATATCACGGCCTTCGCCACCTTGCTGGCGGCGGTGCTGATGATCCCGGCCGCCGTGCTCGGAACAATCGTGACCCACCATGCGTTGTTCTTCGCTACTCAGGCAGTCATCGTGATCGCGTTGATGGGCTGGGGTGTGTGGAAGGTGGCCGGCCGCGTCCTCCGGCCGATGGAGACCATCCGCGCCGATCTCGCCGCCATCAACGTACATGACCTGAGCACGCGGGTACCCGAACCATCGGGGGAGGACGAGATCGCCAAGCTCGCCCGCACCGTGAACAGCACGCTGAGCCGCATCGAGCAGGCCGAGGAGATCACCATGCGCACACTCCAGTCTCAGCGACAGTTCGCCGCCGACGCCTCCCACGAGTTGCGTACCCCCCTGGCCGGGCTGCGGGCGCAGCTCGAAGAGGCGAGGCTCCATCCGGACCAGACCGACGTGCGGGAGATGGCCGAGCTCGCCCTGCGCGACGTCGAGCGACTACAGGCGATCATTTCCGACCTGCTCCTGCTGGCCCGGGTGTCGACAAGCGGGCCCGCCGAGCGACGGCCCGTCGATCTGACCGAACTGGTGCAGGACGAGGTCTGTCAGCGAGGAGGCCGGATCCAGCCACGGCTGGATCTCGAGGAGGATGTCATGGTCAGTGCCGTCCCCGGTTACCTCGGCCGGCTGCTGGGCAATCTGCTGGACAACGCCCAGCGGCATGCGACGAACGCCATCGAGGTGACGCTGCGCAAGGAGGGTCCCGACGCGGAACTGATCGTCCGCGACGACGGCGAGGGCATCCCTTCGGAGGAGCACGAACGCGTCTTCGAGCGTTTCATGCGGCTCGACACCGCACGCAGCCGGGACCGCGGCGGCACCGGACTGGGCCTCGCCATCGCCCGCGACATCGCCGTCTCGCATGGCGGGAAGTTACATGCGGAAGACTCACCACTCGGCGGTGCCGAATTCGTGCTCCGCCTTCCCCTCATGGCACCGCCTCTCGGGCCGTACTCCACCGTCGACAGCGCCACGCCCCGCTGCGACAGCCGTACGCGAGGGCCCGGCCGACCTCACCGGGCCCATCCCTGACCAGTACGGCACCGAACCATCTGAGCACCCCCGAACGAGCCCGTGATCTCGCCGCCGAGGTCACGGGCTCTTCCTGGGAGCGTCAACGCGAGTGCCCCCGGTGGGACTCGAACCCACACCACAGCCCTTTTAAGGGGCTTGCCTCTGCCATTGGGCTACGGGGGCGTCGCGATCATATGTCAAGGATCAGTCATGTGTAACCGGTGGTGGCTTAGGTCGTGTTTCAAAAGCCATACCTTGCTCACGCGTCCCGGCCGGGACCGCGCCCCGTGCTCGTCACGCGGGCCCGCCGGAACGTTGCGAAGCAGCCCATGGGAGCACTTCTAGGACGTCTTCACCTGGGCGGCCTGTCCCCCCTTCCTGGCCGCGGCGGCCCGGAACACGTCGCGCGGGTGCTCGATCTCGCCCAGCGAGATGGTCTCCCTCTTGAAGAACAGCGCGAGCGTCCAATCTGCCACTACCCGGACCTTTCGGTTTAAGGTTGGCACTCGCGACAGATGGTACGTTCTGTGCATAAACCAGGCAGGAAAGCCACGAAGCTTCATGCCGTAGACGTTCGCGACACCCCGGTACAGGCCGAGACCTGCGACCGATCCGGCGTACTTGTGCCGATAGTCCTTCAGCTTCCGACCGCGCAGGTATGCCGTGATGTTGTCGCCGAGAACCCGGGCCTGCCGTACGGCGTGCTGGGCGTTGGGCGCGCAGTAGCGGCCGGCGTTGGTGATGTCGGGTACGCCGGCGATGTCACCGGCCGCGAAGGCCCCCTTGACCCCGGCGATGGTCAGCCGGGCGGTCGTCTTGATCCGTCCGCGCTCGTCGAGAGGCAGGTCGGTGGAGTCGACGACCGGGCTGGGCTTCACCCCGGCGGTCCACACGATCGTCGCCGACTCGAACTCGTCGCCGTCGGAGGTCTTGACGAGGCCGCCCACGCAGGAGTTCAGCCGGGTCTCCATCTTCAGCTCGATGCCGCGTTCGCGGAGCTGCTCGGCCGTCCACTCGCCCATTTCCGGGCCGACCTCGGGCAGGATGCGGTCGCTGGCCTCGATGAGGACCCAGCGCAGATCGCTCTTCTGGATGGCCGGGTAGTACTTGATCGAGTCCTCGGTCATGTCCTCGAGCTCGGCGAGGGCCTCGATGCCCGCGAAACCGCCGCCGACCACGACGAAGGTGAGTGCGCGGCGGCGCACGTCCGGGTCGTCGGTCGAGTCGGCGCGGTCGAGCAGGGCGAGGACCCGGTTGCGCAGCGCGATGGCCTCGCCGATGGTCTTGAAGCCGATCGCGGCGTCGGCCAGGCCGGGGATGGGCAACGTGCGCGAGATCGAGCCGGCCGCCATGACGATGACGTCGTACTCGATGTCCCGCGAGTGGCCGACGGCCGGTTCGAAGACCAGCGTCCTGGCCGCGTGGTGCACCTTGGCGACTCTGCCGTTCAGGACGCGGACCTTGGGCAGCACCCGGCGGAGCGGGGCCACGACGTGGCGCGGGGAGATGTTGCCCGCCGCCGCCTCGGGGAGGAACGGCTGGTAGGTCATGTAGGACTGCGGGTCGATCAGCGTGATCCGCACGCTCCCATCGCGGAGCTCCGCGCGCAGCGTGCGCTGGAGGCGCAGGCCGGTGTAAAGGCCCACGTATCCACCGCCGACGATGACGATGTGCTTCGGCTTGCGGTTCACCATGCTCCCGCCCTCCCTTGTGAATCTATTCACAAGCTTAGGTCACGAATTGACATCCGCGCCAGCCCGCCTTGAGGGAAGTTGTGTGATTTTTCTGATAAGCGGGCATGATGTCGGGTTTTAGCAGGTAGAAGAACTATAGAACTTCCGGCCGTGACCGATTTCACACTCGTGAAGCAGTTCACAAGCTCGGCTTTCCGGCGATCTGGACGGCCCTGGCGAACACCGCGTCGAGCATCTCCGCCGTGACCCGGCCGGTGAACGTGTTCTGCTGACTGGGGTGATAGCAGCCGAGCAGCGTCACCGAGGCCGTGCCGTACGAGATGGGGACCTCCACCCCGTGCCCGAAGCGCGGCCGGCGCGGCGGCAGCGTGAAGCCGGCCTCCCGTAGCGCGGGCCAGACCGCCTGCCAGGCGAAGCCGCCGAGCGCCACGATGACCCGGGTCGACTCGGCCGTCATCGCCAGCTCCCGGGCCAGCCAGGGGAAGCAGGCGTCCCGCTCCTGCGGGGTCGGCTTGTTCGCGGGCGGCGCGCATCGGACCGCCGCCATCATCCGCGCCCCGACCAGCCGCTGGCCGTCACCCGCGTGGGTGCTCGTCTCCTGGGCCGCGAGGCCGGTGCGGTAGAGCGAGGCGAACAGCCAGTCACCGCTGCGGTCCCCGGTGAAGATCCGGCCCGTACGGTTCCCACCGTGCGCTGCCGGGGCGAGCCCGACGATGAGCGTGTGCGGCCGGTCGTCGCCCCAGCCGGGGATCGGGCGGCCCCAGTAGGTCTCGGTGGCGAACGCCCGCCGTTTCGTGTCGGCGACGGCCTCCCGCCACTCCACCAGCCGGGGGCAGGCCCGGCAGACCGACTGGCGGGCGGTCAGCTCCGCGACCGTACGGCTCTCGCCGGCGAGCTTGGCCACCTCGAGGGCGTCATGGGCGACGGGGGTGTCGGGCCCGGCGGGGTCGTCCGGCCAGCCGGATCCGGGAGGAACAGCACTCATGCCATCGATCGTGCCAGGTCACCAGCCATGCCCAGGACGAGAACCTCAGGAGCAGCTCAGCCCGCCTCCCACAGGTAGGAGAGCGGGATGGAGGTGAGCCGGTCACCGAACGGCAGCGGCGTCTCGCCGAAGCCGACAACGAACCCGTGGACGAACGCGTCCCCGAGCTTGTCACGGAGATCAGCCAGATGCCGGAAGGCGCCCCCGTCGACGGTCAGGCCCGATTTGATCTCGATCGCGACGACGCGCGCATCGGGCGTCTCGAGGATGACGTCGATCTCACGATTGTGATCACGGAAGTGCAGCAGCTCTGCCCGCGCACTCGACCAGGTCAGCTGCTTGCGTAGTTCGTTCACCACGAAGGTCTCCGTCAAGGGTCCACGCCGCCGGTCTTCGGGCCGCAGGAGGGCGTCGGCGTCGGCTCCGAGCAGGTGGCTCACCATTCCGGTGTCCGTCAGATGGATCTTCCGCCGCCGTTTGGCGCGGGTCGCATGACTCGTCGCCCATGGCGGCACCTCACGGATGAGGTTCGTCATCCTGAGAAACCCGATGTAGTCCTCGGTGGTGTGCCTGGCCAGCCCGAAGTCGGCGTTGATCTGGGACACGACGAGTTCGCTCGCGGTGCGGGCGGCCAGGATCGCCAGCAGGCGGGGTAGTTCGGCGGCGCGTCTGGCTCCGGTCAGGTCCGCGACGTCCCGCTGGGTGATCGTCTGGATGAGGCTGTCGAACCACATGGTCCTGTCCTCCGTCTCCAGCTTCACCGCCTCCGGATAACCGCCCGCGCACATGAGGTTCAGGTAGTCGAGCGGCCGGAACTTGGACGACGACCCCTGGCGCAGGCTTTCTGGATCGCGGAAGGCCACGTCTACGAATCCGTCCGGGGTTCCGTGCAGCTCGCCTTGGGAGAACGGCCACAGGTCGAGCAGTACGGCCCGGCCGGCGAGAGACTCCGACAGTCCCGGCACCGTGAGGAAGTCGGTCGAGCCGGTGAGGAGATACTGTCCCGGCTTCGGCTCGCGATCCACCTCGAATTTGATCGACCGGACAAGGGCATCGCCGCCGAACTGGATCTCGTCGATAGCCCGGGGCGGTGCCCCGTACTGGACGAACCCGGCCGGATCCACGAGTGCGGCGGCCAGTACCCTGCTGTCATCGAGGCTGCGGAAGGTCCCCGGACGATCAGCCAAGATCTGCCGGACCAGCGTCGTCTTGCCGCACTGACGCGGACCGGTGACGATCACAACGCGGAAGGCGTTGAGCGACCGCTCCACCCTCCTCCTGATCCGCCGACCCACCTCATTCATCACGCCTCCCGCGATGTCACCATTCCGGATCTATCTATGATGACAAGTTGAGCATGAGCCTACTGACAAATTCACACAGCTCCTATTGCTAAAAATGCACCTGGGGTCCGGGGCTGAGCTGGCGTCCCCCGGGCTTACCGATCTGACCTGGGTATCGCGAGGCGAGGGGGCACGGCGCAACGGCGGGAGATGGCCACGCCGGCCAGGCACAGGGCGCCGCCTGCCAGCGTGAGCGGGCCGGGCACCTCGTCGAGCAGCAGCCATGACATGACCACGACCAGCGCGGGCACCACGTAGGTGGTCGCGCCAAGGCGGCCGGCCGTAGTGCGGGCCAGGGCGAAGGCCCAGGTGGTGAAGGCGAGAGCGGTGGGGAAGACACCCAGATAGAGCATGTTGAGCGTCGCCGGTAGCGGGGCGCGGGCGGCCTCCGACACGAGGACGCCGGTGAAGGGCAGGCAGGCCACCGCGCCGATCGCACAGCCGAACGTGGTCACCTGCAGCGCACCGGCATGTCTGAGCGCCGGCTTCTGCGCGACCACGCCCCCGGCGTAGGACGCCGCGGCCACCAGGCAGAGCAGCACTCCGAGCACGGGCGCGCGACCGGCCCCGGACATCGAGACCCCCACGACCACCGCGCCGACGAAGGACACCGCGATGCCCGCCGACAGCGGGCGCGGCAGACCCTCCCCCAGCAGCCTGGCGCCAAGCAGCGCGATGAGGATCGGTCCGATGTTGACCACCATCGCAGCCGTGCCCGCGTCGACCTCGCGCTCGCCCCAGTTGAGCGCGACCATGTATCCGCCGAACCACAGGACCCCCGAGATGACGATGCCCGGCCAGGCGGCCCGCGCGGGCCATCCGGTACGGCGGACAAGGCTGATCACTCCCAGCACCAGGGTCCCGGCGAGGAGCCGTCCCAGCGCCAGGGCACCCGGCGAGTAGGCCGCACCGGCGCTGCGGATGGAGACGAAGGCCGAGGCCCAAAGCACGACCGTGACGCCCGCGGCCGCCGCGGCGGGCCAGGCCGCCCGCCGACGCGATGAGATTTCCATGCGGCGAAGCTAAGCCGCGATCGTTTCGGTGTTCAGCGAAGCGTTTCCGGGCTGATGCCCAGGAGTTCCGCCAGTGCCCGTTCACCACCGGGCGTCACCTTCACCGCCCGGCCGGAACCTATTCGTACGCACCATCCCGCGTCGAACGCGTGGCGGCACAGTTCGGCCCCGGCCGTACCCGCGAGATGCGGCCTGCGCTCGGTCCAGTCCAGGCAGCCGCGCGCGAGTGGCCGCCGGGCCCGTTGCCGCGTCAGGGCCATGCCCTGCTCGCCGAACCAGCGCAGCCCCTCGTCGGTGAGCGCGAACCCGGTGTCCTGCCGCAGCAGCCCGCGCTCGGTCATCGCCTCGGTGATGGCGATGCCGAGCCGCCCGGCGAGGTGGTCATAGCAGGTGCGCCCACGCGCGAGGGCGTTGCCCGCGCTCACGGCTCGGAGCGTGTGCGGCCCTTCCTCCGCGGGCTTCGTTGCCGTTTGTACGGCATGCCCGGCCAGGTCCTCGATGAGGTGGGCGATCTCCGGATCCGCCAGCCGTACGTAACGGTGACGGCCCTGCCGTTCCTCGGCGAGCAGCCCGCCCTCGACGAGCCTGCCGAGGTGTTCGCTGGTGGTGGAGGCGGCCACGCCGGCATACCGCGCGAGCTCGCTCGCCGTCCACGCGCGGCCGTCGAGAAGCGCGAGACAGAACGCCGCCCGGGTTTCGTCGGCGAGCAGGGCGGCCATCGCGGCGAGACGGGCCCCCACGCGCTGCGCACGAGCCGCGCCGACTGGACCTTCTGTACGAGCCATGCCCCCAGCATGCGTCACACCCACTTCGGCCACGACCGAACGTCGTCCACCGGGCCGGTCGTCAGCGACGGCTCCTGCCGGGGCTCGGCGACGGCGACGGCGTCGGCTCGGCAGTCGGCTCGGCGGTCGGCTCAGGTGTCGGCTCAGGTGTCGGCTCAGGTGTCGGCTCGGCAGTCGGTGAGGGAGACGCATCGGGCGCCCCCTCCGGGGTGGCCGCGGGCGTCGGCGTGGGCATCGCCGAGGACGGGACGCAGGTCGGTCCCTCGGTCAGCGACAGGTCCCCATCCTCCTCGACGGGCCGGAGCGGCAGAGGATAGGCGTTGCGGATCGGCGGTTCGCCGTCACAGGGGATCGCGAGCTGCTGGTCGTGCATCTCCGGGTCGACCGTGGTGATCGGCCGACCGGCCTGGTCGTAGAGCCGCACGTTGCGCAGCGGGGTGCCGTCCTCGGCGTACGGGAAGATGTTGTACACGTCGCTTTCGCCGAACGTGGCGGCGTTCGCCACCCACACGTTCCCGGACGAACGCGGCGGGTCGTTGTCGAGGGCGACGTACGATGGCCGTCGGACGTCCGCCAGCGCGATGAGCACCAGGAACACGGCCAGCGCGTTCCCCCCGAGCAGCAGCAGCCGTCCCCAGGTCCGCGCCGCCGGACGCGTGGACCGGCCCAACCACACCGAAGCCCAGATGACGGCGAGCGTGAACACCCACTCCGCCAGATCGTCGGGAAGGTATCCGGGAGTGGGGAACTGGGCCAGCACGCCTATGGCGATCGCGTAACCGCGCAGCACCCACCAGGCGGGACGCAGCTCCGGTGCGAACGCCGCCGCCTGCCGGTAGGGCGGCAGTCGGAGCAGCCGGTCATGCACCCCTCTCGCCGTGGCGGTCACCCGTCTGCCCATCCGACCGACGATGGGCGGTTTCTCGTTCCGGGTCCGCCCCCCGTAGGCGGCCCGTAACTCCGCGGCGTACGCCTCGGGAGAGCCCAGACGTTCTTCCAGGGGCAGCCCGTGCTCGGCCGCGACCTCCGCGAGGTGATCGTCGAGGTCTTCCAGCAGAGCCTCCCGGTCCTTCGCCGGCAGGTCGGCGAGGGCCTCGCGCACGGCATCGGCGTACGCCTTGGGGGTCATCGGGGAATTCATCACGAAGGGACCTCCTTGAGCAGGTCGTTCATGGTGTTGGAGAACGACCGCCATGTCTTGGCCGAGGAGTCGAGGAGCGACCGGCCCACGTCGTTGAGGCCGTAGTACTTGCGGTGCGGTCCCTCGTCGGAGGCGACCACGTAGGAGGTGAGCGCACCGGCCCGGAAGAGCCTGCGGAGCGTTCCGTACACGGAGGCGTCGCCGACGTCCTCCAGCCCGGCCTCACGCAGGCGGCGCACGACGTCGTAGCCGTAACCGTCACGCTCGGCGAGCACCGCGAGCACGGCGAGGTCGAGGACGCCTTTGAGGAGCTGACTGCTGTCCACGCATCGCACACTACTGCGCAATGCATAATAGCGGCAAGATCTCCGCCCTGAGAGAGGAGAAGACGGTGAGGTCAGACGAGAGACCAGGCGATGCCGTCGAGGATGTCGTGCTCGCTGACGACCACCTCGCGGAAGCCGTACCGGCCGACGATGCGGCCCAGGATGAGCGCACCGGCGCCGATGACGTCGACCCGGCCGGGGTGCATGACCGGGACGGCCGCCCGCTCCTCGTGGGTCATCCGCAGCAGCCGGGCGCTCACCTCGTGGACCCGCTCGGCGGGAATGCGGGAGTGGTGGATCCGGGCCGGGTCGTACGCGGGCAGGCCGAGCGCGATGCCCGCGACCGTGGTGACCGAGCCGGCCAGGCCGACCAGCGTACGGGCGTTCCGTACCGGGACCGCGGCCTCCACCCGGTCCATGGCCGCCTCGATGTCCGTGATCGCGGCCTGTACGGCCTCGCGGCTCGGCGGGTCGCCCGCCGACGTGAGATGCCGCTCGGTCAGCCGGACGCAACCGATGTCGACGGACATGGCGCCGGTGACGACGCCCTCGGCCGTCCCCGCGACTGTGCCGACGACGAACTCCGTCGAACCGCCGCCGATGTCCACCACCAGGTACGGCCCCTCCGCGGCCTCTTCGGCTCCCTCGGCGGCCAGACCGCGGGTGGCGCCGGTGAACGACAGCCCGGCCTCCTCCGCCCCGGTGACGACCTCGGGTTCGACGCCGAAGATCTCGCGGACCCCCGACACGAAGTCGGCCCGGTTCGCGGCGTCACGGGTCGCCGAGGTGGCGACCACGCGTACGGGCATCCCCACCGGCGTTCGAGCAGGCTCATCGCCCGGCGCGGCGTGCTCCCTGATCAGCTTGGCGTAGCCGCGCATCGCGGCGAACGTGCGCTCCAGCGCCTCCGGCGCGAGCCGTCCGGTCCGGTCCACGTCCTGGCCGAGCCGTACGATCTCCATCCGCCGCTCGACATCGGTGAGCCGCTCGCCCGAGCTGCCCGCGATGATGTCCGCGATGAGAAGCCGGACCGAGTTCGTCCCGCAGTCGATGGCCGCGACCCGCGTCATGAGTCCTCCTCTTCGCTGCCCGGGGCCGGGGCGGCGCAGGGGCCGTCGGCCCACCATTCGGGCAGGGCGTCGAGCGCCTCCCGACCGAACGGGTTGGCGCCGGGCACCGCGAGCTCGTGCGCGACCAGCGCGTGGAGGCACTTGACGCGGTCCGGCATGCCCCCGGCGGTCTGCGTGCCCCGAGGCAGCGGCTCCACGCCCTCCTCGTCGGCGGCGCCGTCCCGGCGGGCGAGGTAGTCCTCATGCGCCGCCAGGTAGGCGGCGGCCAGCTCGGGCTCCTCGGCGAGCCGATCCTGCATCCGCCGCATCAGCCCCGAGGCCTCCAGCGTGCCGATGGCCGACGCCGCCTTCGGGCAGGTCAGATAGAACAGCGTCGGAAACGGCGTGCCGTCGGGCAGCCGGGGCGCGGTCTCCAGCACGTCGGGAAGCCCACAGGGGCACCGGTGCGCCACCGCCCGCACCCCGCGCGGCGGCCGCCCGAGCTGCGCCCGCGCCGCCGCCAGGTCGGCCCGATCCACCACCACGTGGCACTCCCCCAGTCTCTAGTTCCGGCTCGCCGGAACGCTGTCGCGGCCCTGGTCCGCGGCCTCGACGGACTGCCACAGCGTGACGTACCACGCGGGCGGCTCCGGCTTCTTGCCGCCACCCTGGGGAGCGGACCCGGCCGGCTTCTGGTCGAGCACGACGTAGCACTTCGCGCCCGGCTCACAGTAGTGCAGCCGCTCCTTGAGCATCTGCTTGACGTACTCCGGGTCCTCGCGCTGCTTGCGCCGTTCCTCCAGCGTGCGCAGCCTGTGGAGGGCCTGCGTCTGCTCCTCCTCGAGCCGGGCGATCTCCCGCCGCTGGGCGATGACCTCCCGCGCCGGGTAGGCGAGGCTCATGGCGTTGGCGCAGACGACGACCGCGAGGATCGCCGCCCGCCCAGTCAGCTGCGGCCGTTTCAGCTGTGGTCGTTTCGCCAACGCCGATCAGCCACCCTCCGGCTCGTTATCCCTGGAAGCGGGGGAACGCGGAACGGCCGGCGAAGCGGGCGGCGTCGTCGAGCAGCTCCTCGATGCGCAGGAGCTGGTTGTACTTGGCCACCCGGTCGGACCGGGCCGGAGCGCCCGTCTTGATCTGTCCGCAGTTGGTCGCGACGGCGAGGTCGGCGATCGTGGTGTCCTCGGTCTCGCCGGAGCGGTGGCTCATCATGCAGCGGTAGCCGCTGCGGTGCGCCAGGTCGACCGCGTCGAGGGTCTCCGACAGCGTGCCGATCTGGTTCACCTTGACCAGCAGCGCGTTGGCGGCGCCGTCGCGGATGCCGCGCTCCAGCCGCTCGGGGTTGGTGACGAACAGGTCGTCGCCCACGAGCTGGACCTTGGCGCCGAGTGCGGTGGTGATGGCCTTCCAGCCCTCCCAGTCCTCCTCGTTCAGCGGGTCCTCGATGGAGACCAGCGGGTAGGAGCGGACCAGATCCTCGTAGAACGCGATCAGCTCGGCGGCCGACAGCCCCTTGCCGTCGATCGTGTAAACGCCCTCGGAGTGGAACTCGCTGGCCGCGACGTCGAGCGCGAGCGCGATGTCCTCGCCCGGGGTGAAACCGGCCTTCTCGATCGCCACCATGATCAGGTCGAGCGCGTCGCGGTTGGACGGCAGGTTCGGCGCGAAGCCGCCCTCGTCACCCAGGCCGGTGGCGTACCCCTTCTCCTTGAGCACGCCCTTCAGCGTGTGGTATGTCTCGGCGCCCATCCGCAGCGCCTCGGAGAACGTCTCCGCGCCGATCGGGGCGATCATGAACTCCTGGATGTCCACGTTGGTGTCGGCGTGCGCGCCGCCGTTCAGGATGTTCATCATCGGAACCGGCAGCAGGTGCGCGTTCGCCCCGCCGACGTAGCGGAACAGCGGCAGGTCGGCGCTGTCGGCGGCGGCCTTGGCGACGGCGAGGGAGACCCCGAGGATCGCGTTCGCGCCGATGCGGGCCTTGTTGGGCGTGCCGTCCAGGTCGATCATCGTCTGGTCGATGAGGCGCTGCTCCTCGGCGTCGAGGCCGATGATCTCCTCGGCGATCTCGTCGGTGACGCCGAGGACGGCCTTCTCGACGCCCTTGCCGAGGTAACGCCTCTTGTCCCCGTCGCGAAGTTCCACAGCCTCGAACTGGCCGGTGGAGGCGCCGCTCGGAACGGCGGCTCGGCCCGTGCTGTAGTCGTCCAGCAGGACCTCGACCTCGACCGTGGGGTTGCCCCGGGAGTCGAGGATCTCGCGGGCGGTAACGGCCTCGATGGCAGCCACGAACGCTCCTAGCAATATCGCGGACGGTTTGCCTACCGAGCCTATCGGTCTCTACTACTCAGTACGGCGAAGGCACCCCGATCACTGCGGGCTTCGTTCGCGCTCCCATTCCTCCACCCGGCGGCGGTACTCCCTGGCGGCCGCCCTCAGCTCGGCCTCGGGGTCGATCCCCGCCACCTGCGCCTGCCGTACCAGCTGGAAGAGCCGCGCGCCGGTGTCCGTGGGCAGGCCGTCGCCAAGCCCGTCAGTAACCGCGTCCGGCGCTCCGGCACGGCCGGCCCGGCGCAGCAGCTGGGCGGCGAGGGAGAGCGCGGGCTGGGCCATCGGCACGCCGCTGAGCGCCGACTTCGTCTCGCCCCTGGCGGCGCGCTCGGCCGCCTTGATCGCCTCCCAGTTGTCGCTGACCTCGGCGGCGCCGGACACCCTGACGTCGGCGAACACGTGGGGATGGCGGCGGATCAGCTTGTCCACGATCCCGGTGGCGACGTCGTCGATGTCGAACCCGTCGCCATCCTGCACCGACCTTTCCTGGGCCGACCTTTCTGCGCCCGTTCTCTCCTGGGCGATCCGGGCGTGGAAGACGATCTGGAGCAGCAGGTCGCCGAGTTCCTCCTGGAGCGCCCCGTAATCACCCCGGTCGATGGTGTCGAGCACCTCGTAGGCCTCCTCCACGAGGTACGGCACCAGCGACTCGTGAGTCTGCCCACGGTCCCAGGGACACTCACGTCTGAGGCGGTCCATGACCTGGACGAGATCGAGCAGTCTCGCCCCCGGCAGGTCGTAGGAGCCGGGTACGACCTCGATGACCGGCGGGTCGTCCAGGGCGAGGGCGGCGTGGCCGACGGCGCGCATGAACGCCTCGTCGCCGTCCTGCGCGGCCAGCCAGACGAGTTTCTCCGTACGGCTCCGGCGAGCGACGTCCGCCGGAGCCGAAATCGTGGCCGAAACCGCAGCCGAATCCGCGGCCAGGGCGATCACCTCGACCTTTATGCCCGCCTCGGCGAGGTAGGGCAGATAGGGGTGATCGGCGCGGCCGGTCAGCACCCGCCCATCGCTGAGCGCCTTCCAGGCCGCGGGCGTGAGCAGCCCCGGCGGCACCCGGGGCGAGGTCGTCACCACGATCAACGGCATGTCCCCACCCTAACCACCCCCACGCGTGATCTTGCGAATACCCGCAGACCACCCCACTGACCTGCCCGGCTACATTTCGTGATCTTGCAGAAACTCGCAGCAAGCCACCTTGACCAGGCAGGATGCCATCCGTGATCTTGCAATTGCAAGATCACGGCGGGTTGGGTTGGGTTGGGTTGTTTCTTTTTGGGGTCAGTCCTGGGGGACGGCCGCGGCGGGGGCGGCGGACTGGACGGCTCCGAAGCGGTCGTCGGCGAGGAAGATTCCCTGCTCGTGGTCGTACTTGCCGTAACGCGGGCTGAACTTGATCGGCACTGCCGCTTCGACCTCCTTGCCGAGCTTCTCCGCCGCGGTCCGCGGGTCGGCCGCGGCACCGGCCATCCGCGACCCCAGCTTCTGCTGGGTGAGCAGAGCGCGGATGACCGACCGGCCTTCCGACAGCGGGATGCCGTTCAGCAGCAGCATCTGGTTGACCGTCATGCCCTGCTGCTTGGCCTGGGTCTCGACGCCGATCAGCATGTCGTCGATCTCTCGATCGGTGACCTCGACGCCCTGCCCGCGGCCGTACTCGATCAACTGCCTGGTGGTGGCCATGGTGACCAGCACCTCACGGGGCCCGGGCAGCGGCGGAGTGGCGCGCTGCTTGTCCGCTCCGTCCAGGCCGTTTGCGGCCGCATCCTCATGCATGGACCGGACCGCGGCGTCAAGCTCGCTGGAGCTGACGCGTTCCTTGCCGACGATCGCCGCGGCACCGGCCTGCACGGGGGCGCAAGCGCTCAGCGGGCCGGCGGCGACCGCCGCGACCACGACCGCGGCCGCGACGCGCACACGGTACGACTTCACGTTCTGATCCTTCCGATAGCACCCGGCTGATGCCGATTTCTGGGACATCGCGGAGATTGCGAACGACCGCGGTCACTGTACCCGCATCGGCTCCAGGAACATGGCCTCGACCAGGTCCTCGCACCATTTGAGCAGGTCGAGGTCGCGCAGCGGCTGTCCGCCGATCGGCTTGGTACGCGGCACCGGCACCAGCAGGACGCCGGTCGCCTGCTTCAGGAGCGACTTGGGATAAAGCCGCTGCAACCGCACCTGCTGTGAATCTTTCAGCGACACCGGGGCGAACCTGATCTGCTGCCCCTGGAGCGTGACGTCCGTCAGCCCGGCCTCCCGGGCCTTCATCCGGAAGCGCGCCACCTCCAGCAGGTTCTCCACCTCCTGCGGCGGCCTGCCGTACCGGTCGGTCAGCTCGTCGCGCACCGCGGTCAGGTCGGCCTCGGTGCCGATCGCGGCGATCCGCTTGTAGGCCTCCAGCCGCAGCCGCTCCGACGTCACGTATCCGTGCGGCACGTGCGCGTTGATCGGCAGTTCGGCCCTGACCTCCGGCCGCTCCTCCACCTGCTCCACGCCGGCGAGCTTGGACTTCTGCTCCTGTACGGCTTCCGCCATCATCCGGACGTACAGGTCGAAGCCGACACCCGCGATGTGACCGGACTGCTCGGCCCCGAGGATGTTGCCGGCGCCGCGGATCTCCAGGTCCTTCATCGCGACGTACATGCCCGCGCCCATCTCGGTGTGCTGGGCGATCGTCGCGAGCCGCTCGTGCGCGGTCTCGGTCAGCGGCGCCTCCGGCGGGTAGAGGAAGTACGCGTACCCGCGCTCGCGGCCCCGGCCGACCCGGCCGCGCAGCTGGTGCAGCTGCGACAGGCCGTAGTTGTCGGCCCGGTCGACGATCAGCGTGTTGGCGTTCGGCACGTCGAGACCGGACTCCACGATCGTGGTGCAGACGAGCACGTCGAAGTCGCGCTCCCAGAAGTCCACCATGATCTTTTCGAGCTGGGTCTCGTTCATCTGGCCGTGCGCGACCGCGATCCGCGCCTCGGGGACCAACTCGTGCAGCCGCGCCGCGACCTTGTCGATGCTGCGCACCCGGTTGTGGACGAAGAACGTCTGCCCGTCGCGCATCAGCTCGCGCCGGATCGCCGCCGCGATCTGCTTCTCGTCGTACGGTCCGACGAACGTGAGGATCGGATGCCGCTCCTCGGGCGGGGTGAGGATCGTGGACATCTCCCGGATGCCGGTGAGGCCCATCTCCAGCGTGCGCGGGATCGGCGTGGCCGACATGGCGAGCACGTCCACCTGCGTGCGCAGGTGCTTCATGGCCTCCTTGTGCTCGACGCCGAACCGCTGCTCCTCGTCCACGATGATCAGGCCGAGGTCCTTGAACCTGACCTCCGGCGACAGCAGCCGGTGGGTGCCGACCACGACGTCGACGCCGCCCGACTTGAGGCCTTCGAGCGTCTGCTTCACCTCTCTGTCGGTCTGGAACCGGGAGATCGGCTTGACCGTGACGGGGAAGCTCGCGAACCGCTCGCCGAACGTGGACAGGTGCTGCTGCACGAGCAGCGTCGTCGGCACCAGCACCGCGACCTGCTTGCCGTCCTGCACCGCCTTGAAGGCGGCGCGCACCGCGATCTCGGTCTTGCCGTACCCGACGTCGCCGCAGATCAGCCGGTCCATCGGAGTCGGCCGCTCCATGTCGCGCTTGACCTCTTCGATCGCCTCGAGCTGGTCGTTCGTCTCGGCGTAGGGGAAGGCGTCCTCCATCTCCCGCTGCCAGGGCGTGTCCGCGCCGAACGGGTGACCCGGCGAGGCCATCCTGGCCGAGTAGAGCCTGATCAGCTCGCCGGCGATCTCCCTGACCGCCTTCCTGGCCTTGGTCTTGGCCTTGGCCCAGTCGGCGCCGCCCATCCGGTTGAGGGTCGGCGCCTCTCCCCCGACGTACCGGGTGACCTCGTCGAGCTGGTCGGTCGGCACGTAGAGCCGGTCGCCCCTGGCGTACTCGATCACGAGGTACTCGCGGGTCGCGCCCTGGATCGTGCGCTGCACCATCTCGACGTACCGGCCGACCCCGTGCTGCTCGTGTACGACATGGTCGCCGATCTTGAGCTGGAGCGGGTCGACCATGTTGCGCCGCCGCGACGGCAGCCGCCGCATGTCCTTGGTCGACGCCTTCTGCCCGACGAGGTCGAGATGGGTGATCACCGCCACGTCCGGGGTGATGAAGCCGTGGTCGATGCGGCCGGTGGTGACCCGCACCACGTCGCGGTCCGGCCGCCCGTCGAGCGCGGGCACGAGCCTGGCCGGCACGTCCACGCCCCTGAGCAGCTCGACCATGCGCTCGGCCGGGCCGTGGCCCTCACTGAGCAGGACGACGGCCTTGCCCGTGCCCAGCCAGCCCTTGATGTCGGCCAGCGCCCGCTGCGTGTCGCCGCGGTAGGCCTCCACGTCGTGGGCGTCCATCTCGGCGCCCTCGCCGAACGGCGCGATCGTCCACCACGGCCGGCCGATCTCACGGGCGTGGTCGCGGACCTCCTCCAGCGTCCGGAAGGCGGCCGCCCGCAGGTCGATCGGCGCCTCGCCGCCGGCCGCCGCGTTGATCCAGGACGCCTCCATGAACTCCTGGCTGGTCCGCACGAGTTCCACGGCCCGGGTCCGGATGCGCTCGGGGTCACAGACGAAGACCGCCGACCGCACCGGCAGATGATCGACGAGCAGGTCCATCGACCCGGCCAGCACCGGCGCCAGCGCCTCCATGCCCTCGACCGGCACGCCGTCGGCGAGCTGGTCCAGGACGTCCTTCAATGCCGGGTGCTCGTCCCCCAGGTCACGGGCGCGCCGCCGTACGTCGTCGGTGAGCAGGAGCTCCCGGCAGGGGGCGGCGAACACCCCTTCCTCGGCGATCTCGAGCGAACGCTGGTCGGCCACCTTGAACCAGCGGATCTCCTCGACCGAGTCCCCCCAGAACTCCAGCCGCAGCGGGTGCTCCTCGGTGGGCGGGAACACGTCGAGCAGGCCGCCGCGTACGGCGACCTCGCCGCGCTTCTCCACCATGTCCACGCGGTGGTAGCCGTTCTCGACCAGCCTCGTGACCACGTCGTCCAGGTCGGCGTCGTCACCGGCGCGCAGCCGTACCGGCTCCAACTCCCCCAGGCCCGACACGATCGGCTGCAGCAGCGAGCGGACCGGCGCCACGACGACCCGCAGCGGGCCGGCGTTCGGATCCCCCTGCACCGGGTGCGCCAGGCGGCGTAGTACGGCGAGGCGCTGGCCCACGGTGTCACTGCGCGGGGAGAGTCGTTCATGCGGCAGCGTCTCCCACGCCGGGAAGATCGCCACGGATGCCTCGTCGATGAGGCTGGTCAGCGCGGCGGCCAGGTCCTCGGCCTCACGCCCGGTGGCGGTGACGGCCAGCACGGGCCGTACGCGAGCGAGCGCGGCGACGGCGAACGGCCGCAGCGCGGGCGGCGCGACCAGTTCGGCGCCGGCACCCCCCGGCCCTCCGGAGTCCTCCAGCGCGGCGGCGAGCTTCGGTTCGGCGGAGACAAGGTCGAGCAGTCCGGAAAGAGACATCTATTGCCTTCTGCAGCCCCACGACGGCAAGCGAAACAACCCCGAGCCGAGATCGGACCGGGGGATTATCAGGCTATCCAGGCTACGCCTGTACGGGCACCGCCCGCGCGTACCGTCCAAATCTTGACGAGGCGAATCCACTGCCGATCGTACAAGCATGATTACTCTCGGTGTCATGTCTTCTCAGGTTCAATGGTCGTCCGTGGACCAGCGCGTGGATCAGGACGACGTGTTCAGCCAGCGGATCCGCGAACAGTGGACCGACCAGCTGGGCCGGCGGCTCGACATCCTCATCGCGGGATGCGGCCGGGACGGCGTCCTGGACGTCGGGCGGCACGAGCCTCGGGTCTGCGGGGTGGACGAGGATCTGCCCCCGCTGCGGGCCCATGCCGTCGATCGCAAGGACCTGGACGAGGTGCACCTGGGCGATCTGCGCCTGGTGCCGCTCCAGCCCCGCACGTTCGACGTGGTCTACGTGTCCTTCCTGCTGGAGCGCGTCCGCAACGCGGAGCTGGTCCTCGACCGGCTGGTCGCCGCGCTGCGGCCCGGCGGCCTGCTGCTGCTCAAGATGCGGGACCGGCGGTCGGCGTACGGCTTCTGCGCCCGGCTATGCGATCGTGCCGCCTCGCGATGGCTGCGGCGGATGCTGTGGCGCGGGCTGTCCCCGGCCGAATCCGTGGGGCCGCTCCCTGCGGTGTACGAGCCGCTGGCATCGCGCGAGGGCCTGCAGGCGTTCTGCCTGACCCGGGGACTCATGATCGCAGAGGATTACTCGGCGGTGAGCGGTCCGGCGCGGCAGGGGCCGCACCCCGGTCTGGTCGGCGCGGTCTGCCGGGCGGTGGCCGCGTTGTCGCGCGGCCGGCTCAACGGGACCGAGGACGAGATCGCCATGGTGATCCGCCGCCCCCAGAACCACTTCGCCCGCCTGATATGAACGCCCACTCGATGGTCTCCGCATGCCGTTGAATCCGGATAAGGTGCGTAGCCGACGGACCGATCGGAAGCGGTGACCCATGATCGAGTGGATTCCCGACGCCCGGGAGCTGGCCGACCTGGAGCTGCTGCTCTCCGGCGCCTTCGCCCCGCTGACGGGGTTTCTTACCGTCGCCGAGGCAGACGAGGTCATCGAGCACGGCCAGTTGCCCGACGGCGGCGCCTGGCCCGATCCCATCGCGCTCGCCCTCCCGGAGGAGATCCAACCCGAAGCCATCCGGCTCGGCGACCGGATCACGCTACGGGACCCCGAGGGCGCCGCGGTGGCCGTACTGACCGTGCGGGAACTGTCCGGAGACGGGGACGGGCACGGATATCACGTGGCCGGTCCGGTGGAGGCGCTGGACACGCCGGCGTACGGCCCGTTCGCCCGGCTGCGCCGTACCCCCGAGGAGGTCCGCAAGGAACTGCCCGAGGGGGAGATCCTGGCGGTGACCATGCGCGGGCCGCTGGACGGCACCGCGCTGGAGGACGTGGCGGCGACCGCGGAGGAGCTGGAAGCCACGATCGTGTTGCTGCCCCTCGTCTTCGGTGAGGGCGGCCCGGCGGTGGTGCGCGCCGCGCTCAAGGCGGCCGAGCGGCTGCCCGGCTCGACGGTGGTCGCCGTACCGCTCGCCCCGCGCGAGGACACCGAGATCGACCTGGAACTGCGCGAGCACGTGGCGCGCAACTACGGCGCGACCGAGCACTACGCGGGGCCGACGCCGGTCGCGATCCCCGGCCCGCCGCACCGCCGTGGGCTCGTGGTCTTCTTCACCGGGCTGTCGGGCTCGGGCAAGTCGACCATCGCCAGGGGCCTGCGCGACGCGCTGCTGGAGCGTGGCGGACGGACCGTCACCTACCTGGACGGCGACGTGGTCCGGCGGATGCTGTCGGCCGGGCTGACGTTCTCCCGGGAGGACCGCGACCGCAACATCCGGCGGATCGGCTTCGTGGCGGCCGAGGTCGCCCGGCACGGCGGCCTGGCCGTCTGCGCCCCGATCGCCCCGTACGCCGCGACCCGGGAGGAGGTCCGCGCCATGGCCGAGGAGGTGGGCGCCGACTTCCTGCTCGTCCACGTGGCCACCCCTCTGGAGGAGTGCGAGCGCCGCGACCGGAAGGGGCTGTACGCCAAGGCGCGGGCCGGGCTGATCCCGGAGTTCACCGGGATCAGCGACCCCTACGAGGAGCCCGACGACGCCGACCTCGTCATCGACACCACCGGCATGAGCGTCGAGCGTGCCGTGAGCACCGTGCTCGGCACCCTCACCTCCGGCGGCTGGATCCGCTGACCGGCCATCCGGTAGCCGGCAGGCCGAGGCCCGGCTCCATCAGCTCAGGGGAGCCACAGGTCGGGGCCGAGCCGCCGCAGCCGTTCCCGGGAGTCCGCATGGCCCGGCATCACCCGCTCGACCAGCCGCCAGAACTCCGCACCGTGATCGTGACGCCGCAGGTGGGCGAGCTCGTGCACGATCACGTAGTCGATCAGCGACGGGGAGTTGGTCCGGCAGGGGCAGGCACCGCCGGGGATGCACCGCGAGCAGTCTGCCGAACATCCCCAAAGCGAGCATCCACTTCCGCGCCATCATCCCAGGAACCCGCTCAGCCGGGGAGGTCGTACCACTGGGGAGCGGCGATCCCCTGCGGGTCGGGTGCCGGACCGGAGCCGGGGCCGGGGATCACGAAGAGATCGACGGTGTCGGAGCTGTGATGGCGGGACCCTTCGACGATCCAGTCGTCCCTGACCCGGTCGACTGGGACGGGCTGATCGAAGGAGCCGCCGTCGGGGCGGGTCCAGAGCAGGCGGTAGCCGACCTTCAGCCCGCGCCGCCCCGCCTCGGCACGTGCGGTCGCGACCGTCTTGCCATGCGTCGTGTAGCCGCCCAGCGCCTCCGCTCCGGAAGGATCGCGGGCGGGATCCTGTGCGTACGGTTCGCCCGGCCCGGCGGGGCGGCCGACCCCGAACACGACCTGGCCGGGGAAATCGGCGGGCATCCAGACCTTGCCGCAGAACGCCGAGGCGCACGGGGTCACCCGCTGCACCCCGATGCTGCCGTGCCATTTGAAGCCCTTGGGCACGATCGGGCCGATCAGGCCGCCCACCTCGGCCGGCGCCACCGGGACGACCTTCACGACGACGTCCAGCCCGACCGCGCGGAACGCCTCCTCGAAGCGCCGGTGGTCGGCGGCGGGATCGGTGATGGTGACGCTGAAATGGTCGTCGGTCTTCTTGATCGACACAGCCGCGTTGGCGTACTGGGTGGCCGGACCGCCCGGCAGGACACCGATGCCGATCGTAACGGCCGCCGCCACTGCGGCGATGGCCGCCGAGATCAGGACTGGCCGACGGGCGCGCCCTGGCCTCCGGGACAGCCGACTGCTCCGAACCTGGGTCGTCATGATCGCGTCGCGGAGCTCGCGCGCGCCGGGCCCCTGCGCCGGCGGGTGTGGCGCGAGGTCGATGGCCCGCACCAGGTTGTCGATGTCGTTCATGCCGCCGTTCATGCTTCCCCCATCGCGATTTCCGGGAAATGCCGCCGCTCCAACGTCGCCGTCAGGCGCCTGCGCGCGCGGTGCAGCCGGGTTCGGGCGGCGATCGCCGTACCTCCCACGACCTCCGCGATCTGCTCACCGGTCAGGCCCTCCCAGCAGGCCAGGGCCAGCACCTCGCGATCACGTTCGGGCAGTTCGTCGAAGGCCGCGCGCACATGCTCGAGTTCCACCGGCGTCACCGGGCGCTCGGCGGCCAGCTCCGCGCGCAGCCGCTCGGCGAGTGCCGCCCTGCGTACGGCGCCGCGCCGCTGGTTGGCCAGCACGCGGCGGGCCACGCCGTACAGCCAGAGCAGCGCCTTCTCGCCCTCGGGCACGTCGTCGACGCGCCGCCAGGCGGTGAGGAACGTCTCGGCGATGACGTCGGCGGTGTCATCAGGCGAGCCGGTACGGCGGGCGGCGTACTGATGTATCGCCGGGTAGTAGGCGTCATAGATCGCTTCGAAGCGATCTCGCTGTGACACGGGGTCTCCTCATCGAAAGGTGCCGGACACCCAGGTCAGTGTCCGGCGCTCTCCGATGTGTTGCAGACCGCCGCTCAGGCGGGCGGGACGGAGGGGGCGGTGAACTTCGGGTCGCGGGCCAGCCGGGAGAACGCCCTGCCGGCGCCCGGCGTGGTGTCGAAGCGGGTGTCTCCCCTGGACGCCACCGGCGAGTCGAAATAGACGAGCGCCTTGATCTGCGGGTAGTCGCCGATCTGCCGCTCGACCGAGGCGAAGAAGTCCCGCTTGTAGCGGGGCAGGCCGGGGCGTTCGAAGGCTCCCCACTCGGCGAGCATGATCGGTTTCGCCGGGAAGCGCCCCTGCATCCAGCGGTAGAAGCCCGGCCATTTCGGGCGATCGGACCGGGTCTGGCTCACCAGGCCCGCGAAGTCGCTCACCCTGCCGTCAGCGTAGGAATCGAAGGCCACCCAGTCGACCACGTCATCGCCCGGGTAGAGGCGGTCGAACCAGGGCTTGGACACCCAGACGGGCCCTCCCCTGTAGGTCATCACGATCACCGCGTTACGTACGCCCCGATTTCGCAGCCGGGTGACGACATGGCGATACATGGCCACATAGTCGGCGGCCGAGTAGCCGGCGCCGCGCCGTACGTCGGCCTCGGGCTCGTGCTGGATGGCCAGGAAGAACCGGCCGGGGAATGTCCGGACGATGTGGCGGGCCAGCCGGTCGATGCGCGCGTCCGCCTCTCCCCTCGCGATCTGCGCCCAGGTGCGGTCGGGCGCCGGCCTCCAGTTGATCAACAGCAGCCGGGGTCCCTTGGCTACCACACGCTCCTGCGGCGTCGGGAACAGTTCGTCACCACGGTGGTAGACGTGCACGATGTCGGCGTGGCGGCCCATCCGGCGCTCGGCCATCTCGGTCGCGCGCAACGGCCCCCGCCCGGAGAAGACGTCGGGCGCGATCCCCCACCACGCCCCACAGGTCGGGATGAGCTTGTCCGTCACCGCACAGGCGCCCGGCGTCGCACGCCCCGTGGGCCCGCCCACGCCCGTCGGCCCGCTTCCCCGTGCGTCCCTCCCCGCGCCGCCTGACGCCCCCGCCGACATGCCGTTCGAGGTGCCGCCCGACGCGCCCTCCGGCATACGCTCCGAGGTGCCGGACGCCACCGCGCACGCGGTGCACATCGCGAGGCATCCCCCCGCCATCAGTACGGCCAAGCCGACGACTCCCCGCATCGTGTCCCCTCTTCTCCGCAGCCCCCTGCGATTGGTCAGGATTCACCATTGCCCAACCGGTGAAGCCCCGGGACCGGTTTCCGCTATCTCGCCGAGGAAAAGTTGGCAGAAAATCATGAATAACCGGCAGGCAAAAGACCGTCTCGCCCTATAGTTCGGGACACGGAACCGAGGTAGGAGATGTTCATGAGTCTGCCACCGGACGGCCGGGGGCTCGCCGTCCACGGCCCGCCGCTGCACCGGAGGTGGCCGCTGCTCGCTATCTGGCTGGTCGGAGGGGTGGCCGGCGGTCTGGTGCTGCTCGCCGTGACCCCGCCCGAGCACCCCCTTGTCCCCCAACTCCGGGTGCTTCCGACGAGCATTCCAGACCAGGACAATCCACCGAGTTTCCGACAGCATGAACCTCTCAATCTCGACAGAAAATCTCAGATCGCGCATTCCACCGCCATCAACGGCATCGCCGCCGACATGTCGATAAATCGCGATTTCGACGAATTTCGAAATCGCGGCGGCATGCCGCCGGACAAACCGCTGGAATTCACACCGGAGAACACGTCAACTGGAGGAGGTCCTTCGCGTGCTGTCTCACCGGCTCGCCCCGCGGCGATTGGTCTCACACGTCCGGCGGCATCACGCGCTCGGCCTGCCGGAGGCCGACGATCCACGTGCCATCGAGTCCCACCTCAGTGAAGCCCTCGGCCAGCCGATCCAGATCGTCGTACGGCCGCCGGCCCGCCGGTCTCACGCCGCGCCCGCTCTGGAGGCGTACGGCCCTGCCGGACCGGTCGGCATCGTGAAAATCGGTGGCACGGAGCGGACCCGCGAGGCGGTCAGGCACGAGAGCGAAGTCCTCCGAATGCTCGCCGACCGGCCGCTGAAGACCGTGGTGCCGCCGACCGTGCTGCATCACGGCGCGTCGCGTGATCTCGACGTGTTGCTGCTGTCCCCCCTGCCCGTCCCGTCCCGCCTCTCCGTCAGATCCCGGGTGTCGGCGGACCTGCTCGAGGCGGCCGTGGCGGAGATCGCCACCCTCGGCCCGGTTGACGGCTGCGCCTGGCATGGTGATTTCACGCCGTGGAACGTGGCGGCCGCGGCCGACGGTCGGCTGCTGGTCTGGAACTGGGGGCGGTTCGGCACCGGGGTTCCGTACGGATTCGACGCTCTGCATTACTTCTTCCACCGCTGCCTGCGCCGGATGCGGCCACGGCAGACGGCCGAGGCCTGCCTCGCCCAGGCAGGCCGCCTGCTCGGGACGCCGGAGGATGCGCGCCGAACCGCCGCTCACTACCTGATCACCCTGGCCGACCGCCATCACCGGGACGGCCACGAACCGCTCGGCCCGCCGAGTGAGTGGCTCAACCCCGTGGTAGATCACCTGGAGTCGCTGATGTGAGTTCACGGCTGTCCTGGGCCGCAGATCCCGTTCTCCCATGCCCAGGCGGCTATCTCGACCCGATTGCGCACGCCGAGTTTGCGCTGCACGTTCGCCAGGTGGGTCTTGATCGTGGCCGGGGTCACGTAGAGCTCCAGGGCCAACTCCTCGTTGGTACGGCCATGGGCGAGGAGCCGTACGACATCGAGCTCGCGCTGGGTCAGCGGCTCGATGGGCCCGCGTATCCGCTTTCCGGCAGTGCGCGAAGGGGAAAGGCCACGGTGCCGAGGAGCCATGTGGGCGAGCAGGCGGACGGTGATCGAGGGAGAGATCAGAGCGTTCCCCGCCGCCGCCGCGCGCACCGCCTCGACCAGCAGGGCGGGTGAAGCGTCCTTGAGCAGGAAACCGCAGGCGCCGCCCTGCAGGGCGCCGTAGACGTACTCATCGAGGTCGAAA
The DNA here is from genome assembly GCF_042435035.1 of Sphaerimonospora cavernae. Lineage (NCBI taxonomy): Bacteria > Bacillati > Actinomycetota > Actinomycetes > Streptosporangiales > Streptosporangiaceae > Sphaerimonospora > Sphaerimonospora cavernae. Next base: position 36,832 of record NZ_JBHMQT010000009.1, on the reverse strand, counting down.
GTCGTGGCGATCAGGACGTTGAGAGGATCTCGGACGTCCGGTCCCGCCAGCAGCCTGGTCGCCTCCAGGCCGTCCATCCTCGGCATCCGGATGTCGAGGATGCACACGTCGGGTCGTAGCCTGCGCGCCTCCTCGACTGCCGTGGCACCGTCGGCGGCCTCGGCGACGACCTCCATGTCCGGCTGAGAGCCCAAGATCATGCGAAAGGCGGACCGGACCATCTCCTGGTCGTCAGCGATCAGTAGCCGGATCGTCATGTCGTCCATGGTCTCAGACCTGCGGAAAGCGTCCGTTCTGCTATTGATCGCTTCTGTGCTTCACCGGCAAGCGTGCCACTACTCGCCAGCCGGAACCGTTGTCCCAGCCGGCCGTGATCTGGCCGCCGACCTCCTCGACACGCTCAGCCAGACCGGTGAGGCCGAACCCGCCGTCGGAGCTCGCCGACGAACCGGGTGAGCCGGCGTTCTCGCCGTCATCGGTTACCGACACCTCCAACCAGTCATCGTTCCCAAGCCCGGCGGACACCGTGACACGGGTCGCAGCGACGGCGTGCTTGCGCACGTTGGTCAGCGCCTCCCGGGCAACCCCGCCGATCACCTCCACGATCCGCGGCTCGAGATACCGACCGGTCAGGCGGGGATCGACGGTCACCTCGATGAGTGGACCGGCCCCGGCGAAGTCCTCGGACACCTCCATCAGCAGCTCCGGCAGACCAGGCACCGGCCCAAGGGGAGCCGGCGTCTGGTCACGCAGCGTCCGTACCATGCTCCGCATGGCGTCCAGCGCTTTGCCCCCGGCATCCTCGATGCCGGCGAGCATCCGATCCAGCTCTTCCGGACCCTGGGGCAGGCCGGCCTCCGTGGCGAACCGCACGGCCTTGGCCTGCATGACGATCCCGGTGACATGGTGGGCGACGAAGTCGTGCAGATCCCTGGCGTACTCCAGTCGCTGGGCCTGCAGGGCGGCATCCAACTCCCGGGCCCGCAGTCTGTCACGCAGCCGCAGCACAAGGCCCGACATCACCATGAGCGGCAGACAGCACAAGATCGCCACCATGGCCAACGATATGGCGTTGCTCTGGTCTTCGGGGATCCGTACCGGCACCAGGAGAGCGGCCAGGGAGAGTCCCGCCGTCATGGCCACCGCCCGGAGCGGCGAGCAGCGGCGGACGGCCCGGGTGATGAGGAGCAGCAACACGCCCAGCTCGGTCATGCCGGGCGTGTGTTCAGGCCGCACGGACAACTGGAACTGCACCAAGGACAGCGCACAGGACGCCGCCACGGCCATGGCTGTGTAGCGGGAAAACCGCGCCGGTGGCACGACCAGCGCCACCACGCAGAGCGCACCGCAGGCGACGACGCCCACGGTTGTCGGAAGGAACCTGGTGTCGAGCCCCTCCAGCACCAGCAGCGTGGCCACCCCTGCGGCTGCCAGTGCGGCGAGAACCTGCTGGTAGAGGGGACGTGTTCGCCATTCGTCTATCACAGCAGGTGACGCTATCGCCGCCCCGGTCCGGCCACCTCAACCTTTCGGCCGAGTAGCCGGCCGAGCCGGTCGGCTTTCCGGTGGATCCGCCGCCCCCACTTCACATCCCAGGATTGGGACCCGGCAGGTGCCGACACGACCAAGAGACAACCACGAGGGACCGTGTCCGGAAGCCATCGGGCACCCCGGGGAGCAGAGTGTGATGAACCAGCTAATCGACCCCGTGCCGTCAGGGGCGGTCGTCGCAGCGGCCGACGATCTGACGAAGGTCTACGGCGAGGGTGAGGCCAGAGTCATAGCGCTGGCGGGGGTGTCGGCCAGGTTCCGCCAGGGCGAATTCACCGCGATCATGGGGCCGTCGGGATCAGGCAAGTCCACGTTCATGCACTGCCTGGCCGGCCTGGACACCCCGACCTCCGGCAGTGCGAGGATCGGCGAGATCGATCTGGGGCAGCTTGACGACGCGCGGCTGACCAAGGTGCGGCGCGAGCGCATCGGGTTCATCTTCCAGGCGTTCAACCTGCTGCCCACCCTCACCGCTTTGGAAAACATCACGCTGCCGGCGGCCTTGGCCGGGCAGAACATCGATCGGGAATGGTTGAATCACCTGCTGGCCACGATGGGGATCGGCGACCGTCTGGACCACCGCCCCGCCCAGTTGTCCGGTGGCCAGCAGCAGCGGGTCGCCTGCGCCCGCGCCCTCGCCTCCAGACCCGCGATCGTCTTCGCCGACGAGCCCACCGGCAACCTCGACTCCCGCTCAGGAGCCGAGGTCCTGTCCCTGCTGCGGTCCTCCTCCCGGGACCTGGGCCAGACGATCGTGATGGTCACCCATGACCCGGTGGCCGCGGCCCATGCCGACCGCGCGCTGTTCCTGGCCGACGGCCGCATCGTTCATGAGATGCCGCGGCCGACCACCTCCGGCGTGCTGGAGCAGATGAAGCATCTCGACGCCCACCAGCCCTCCGCATCGCTCTGAAGGACATCGATGTTCCGCGCGGCTTTCCGCACATTGCGCTCCCAGATTCTCCATTTCGTGATGCCTGCCATCGCCGTCGTGCTCGGCGTGGGGTTCGTCACGGGCTCATTGATCTACACCCAGTCCCTCGACGAGGCCATGACTCTGGCGACGGTCACCTCCCAGCCGGACGTCTCCGTCATCGTTCGCCCGGATGCGTCCCCCGACTCTCCCGACGTACCTCTCGATGGCAAGCTGCTGCGCCGGCTCCGGGCGCTGCCGGGCGCCGCGGCCGCACGTGGCACCGCCGAAGGCCGGTCCTTCCTCGTCGGCTCCGACGGCGCCCTGGTGGGCTCGCTCGCCTGGGCCGGCGGAGTCAACTACGTCGCCTCCGCCGACGGTCGAGACCACCACTATCCGATCACCGCTGGCCGCGGACCCCATGACAGAGGTGAGATCGCCGTCGACCGGCGATCGGCCGAGCGTGCCGGCTATCGGGTGGGCGAGCAGGTACGGATCGTCGTCAACGGAACGGCCCGAGATGCCCGGCTCGTCGGCGTCTTCACCGCCCACGACCCTCGGCTGACCGCGGGAGGAAGCCTCACCGCTTTCGACACCGCCACCGCGCGGCGGCAGTTCAGCCCCACGCCGGACGGCTACACGGCGATCACCCTGACAGCGGCTTCCGGAACATCCGAGGAGATCCTCGCCGAGCGGGCGGCAAAGCTGCTTCCTCCGGGGCTTGAGGCCGTCACCAGGTCGGCGTTGGACACCGAGGCCGCCCCCGCCGACGACAAATTGAGCATGCTGCTGCTCGGCTTCGCCGGCATCGCGCTGTTCGTCTCGACCTTCCTGATCGCCAACACCTTCACCATGTTGAGCGCGGCCCGTGCCCGCGAACACGCGCTCTTGCGTGCGATCGGCGCGACCAGGGGCTACGTCATGCGTCTCGTCCTGGCCGAGGCCCTGTTGGTCGGAACGATCGCCTCGTTCGCCGGTTATCTCCTTGGGATCGGCGTGGCGGCCGTGCTGAACACGCTGTTCGGCACCACAGTGGACGCGGCCCCGCCGCTGCGGTTCTTCACGGCCGGGCCACTGCTCGCGGCTTTCGCCGTAGGCATCGGCGTGTCCGCGCTGTCGGCCTACGTTCCGGCCCGGCGGGCATCGGCAGTGCCACCGGTGGCGGCACTGCGTACCGGAAGTCCGGCGACCCCCGCGTCGCTGCGTCGCCGCAACGCCGCAGGGCTGGCCGTCACCGCGCTCGGCGCGCTGCTCACCCTCGCCGCGATCGGCACACAGGATCTCCTCTACATCGGTCCGCCCGTCCTCATGGTCGGCCTGATCATCCTGACCCCGCTGCTGGCCGTGGGACTGGCCAAAGCGGCCCGCGCACCCCTGACTCGGCTGGCCGGCATGCGTGGCACGCTGGCCGCGGAGAACGCCCGCCGTAATCCCCGGCGCAGCGGCGCAACCGCCACCGCCCTCATGATCGGTTTCGCCCTGGTCTGCACGATCACCGTGGGCATCACCTCCCTGAGCCATCACGCGGAGCAGAAAGCGCAGAGCCAGATGGCCGGGGACCTGCGCGTCACCGCCGTCGACTTCGCCGACATCAGCACGGACACCGCCGCCAGGATCGCGCGGCTTCCCGGCGCCGAGGCGGTTACGCCGGTGATCGACGCCCCCATCCGCCTCACCGATGACGGATTCCTCTCGGCAGTCGCCGTCAACCCCGCCGGTGTGGCCCGGCTCGGCGCCATCACCGTGCTGCAGGGCTCCCTTGAGCACCTCGACGACGGCGTGGCCGTCACCGAAGACGCGGCAACGGCCCACGGCTGGCAGCTCGGCTCCCGCGTCTCCGGCACGTTCGCCCGCGATGAGCGAGAGATCGACCTTCCGATCGTCGCGATCTACGACGGGCCGGACACGTTCACCCCCGCCCTGCTTTCCACCCGGAGGTTGCCGACCGCCCGCACGGCGGCGGACCGGCCGTTCATCAGCGCGGTCTTCGTCAAGGCCGCCCCCGGCCGGAAAGGGTCGCTCCACCGCGACATCCAGCGCACACTGGACAATCCCGCGCTCCTCGTCCAAAACCGCGCGGAGGTCAGGCAGGAGGCCGGCCTCCCATTCGTTCCATTGATGAACCTCATGTACGCGCTGCTCAGCGTCACTGTCCTGATCGGCGCCCTGGGCGTGGTCAACACCATGAGCATGGCCGTCTATGAGCGTGTCCGCGAGATCGGCGTGCTGCGCGCGCTCGGCATGGACCGGCGGCGGGTCGGCGTCGTCTTGTGGCTCGAGTCGGCAGTGATCTCGGTGCTCGGCGCCGGACTCGGAGTCGTCGTCGGCAGTCTGATCGGCGCAGCGGCCGTGTTGAGCCAGGAGGGAGCCGCCCTTGTCATCCCCTGGACGCGGCTGGCGTTCTTCTTCGCCGCTGCCATCGCGATCGGCGTACTCGCCTCGCTGGGGCCGGGATATCGGGCAGCGCGGATCCCGATGCTGCGCGCTCTGCACTCACCCGTCGAGTGACGGCGTCGGCCCCGGGCCGTACCCGGTCGCCGCGGTTCGCCAGGGTCACAGCTGAGTAACGGTATGCTGTGATCTAAATCACACAATCTTCAGGTAAACCAATGCCTCCCGGTGGCCATGGACCGTCCTCGACGGAGGTGGCCACACGGGCCGCCGACGGGCCCGCGATGCTCGCGGTTCTCCCTGCCCAGACCCGGGTTTACTCATTTTCGCCGACGTTGCTTGCGATCACCCGAGATCCCGAAAATCGGAAAGCCTTTGACCCTACCCCGGCCAACTGAGCCTAAACATCGGGCCGTGGTTCATGACTCCGGAGCCTTGAAGCCAGTTCGCTAGGTTCGTGTTCCATGTCAGGCGAACGCGCCCCGATGCGGACGCAAAGTTCAGGAGATCCAAGAAACGCCTACATGGAGGAGCCGACGATTGACGATGGGTCGCGGCTGTGGCGCATCGCCCGCGACTCCGAAACGTTGGACGTGAATTCTCCCTACAGTTACCTACTGTGGTGTCGCGACTTTTCCGATACTTCGGTGGTCGCGCGGGATGGTAGTGATGCATGTGGTTTCGTGACGGGATTCACTCGCCCGAGGGCAACGGACACGTTCTTCGTCTGGCAGGTCGCCGTCGATCGCTCATGGCGCGGCCAGGGGTTGGCCAGGCGCATGCTCGACTGGCTCGCCGAACGGATGGTGGCCCGGGGGCATCGATACCTCGAAGCCACCGTGACCCCGGACAACACAGCCTCGGAGCGTCTGTTCGAGTCCTTCGCCAGGGACTGGGGGAGCCCGCTTGAGCGGCGTCCGGTCTTCGGAAGCGAGCACTTCCCGGCCTCCCACGAGCCCGAGGTGCTCTTCCGCATCGGCGCGCTGGAGCCCCAGAGCTAGGTCGACGGCCCCCGCCGGCCGTTCCGGACTTCGCGATATCAACCAAGGACACGGTGAATCATGGAAATCTTCGAACGACTCGAATCAGAAGTAAGAGGTTACTGCAGGAGTTGGCCCACGGTGTTCCGCACCGCGCTGGGAAGCCGCGTCTACGACGAGAACGGGCGGAGTTACCTCGACTTCTTCGCGGGTGCGGGAGCCCTGAACTACGGGCATAACCATCCGCAGCTGAAGTCGAGCCTCCTGCTCTATCTCGCCGACGACAACATCGTGCACAGCCTCGACAAGCACACGGTGGCCAAACGCCATTTCCTGGAGAAATTCCAGGAGGTCGTCCTCTCCCCGAGAGGGCTCGACTACAAGATCCAGTTCCCCGGCCCCACCGGCACCAACGCGGTCGAGGCGGCGCTGAAGTTGGCCCGCAAGGTCACCGGCCGCCAGACGATCGTCAACTTCACCAACGCCTTCCACGGCATGACCCTCGGCTCCCTCGCGGTCACCGGCAACTCCATGAAGCGCAACGGGGCGGGTGTCCCGCTGAACCACACCGTCACGATGCCCTACGACAACTACCTCGACGGCCGGACCCCCGACTTCCTGCTCTTCGAGCGCTTGCTGGAGGACAGCGGCAGCGGCATCGACAGACCCGCCGCGGTGATCGTGGAAACCGTACAGGGAGAGGGCGGCCTCAATCCCGCGAGCGCCCAGTGGCTGCGCGGCCTGGCCGACCTGTGCCGGCGGCACGACATCCTGCTCATCGTCGACGACGTGCAGATGGGCTGCGGGCGGACCGGCCCGTTCTTCAGCTTCGAGACGGCCGGGATCACACCCGACATCGTCTGCCTGTCGAAGTCCCTCAGCGGATACGGGCTTCCGCTCGCGCTCACGCTCATCCGCCCGGACCTGGACGTCTGGGAGCCCGGCGAGCACAACGGGACGTTCCGCGGCTTCAATCCCGCCTTCGTCACGGCCGCCGCCGCCCTGGACTTCTGGACCGACGAAAGGCTGCAGAAGGAGACCCTCGAGAAGGGCCTTCAGGTCCGGCAGGCCCTGAATCTGATCACGGCCGAGCACTCCGACGTCATCACCGGTGTGCGCGGGCGCGGCCTCGCCTGGGGACTCGTCTTCAACCGGTCCGAGCTCGCGCCGAGGGTGTGCGAAGCCGCATTCGAGCGTGGCCTGCTGATGGAGACGTCCGGCCCGGAGGGCGAGGTGGCCAAGCTGCTCCCACCGCTCACCACCTCCGACGAGGAACTCACGGAAGGGCTCGAACTGCTCGCCGAGTCCGTCCACGCCGTCTGCGCGAAACAACCCGCCTGATCGGCGGGCACCTCTGTGCCCGACCCGCTGAAAACCCGTGCCCAACCCTATGGAAGGAGTTTCCCGTGATCGTTCGCTCGCTGAACGACATCATCGGCACCGAACGCGATGTTCAGGCGCCGACCTGGTGCAGCCGGCGTCTCGTGCTGGCCAAGGAGCGGGTCGGCTTCTCGCTGCACGACACGGTCCTCTACGCGGGGACCGAGACCGAAATGTGGTACGCGAACCACATCGAGGCTGTGTACTGCATCGCCGGGACCGGCGAGCTCGTCAACCGCGAGACCGGCGAGACGCACCAGATCGCGCCCGGAACGATGTATCTGCTCGACGGGCACGAGCGCCACACCCTGCGGGCCCACACCGACGTGCGCACGGTATGCGTGTTCAACCCGCCCTGCACGGGACGCGAAGTGCATGACGAGAACGGCGTCTATCCCCTGATCATCGAGACCGGCTCCTGAAACGACGGAATTCGGAGGAAAGATCGGCATGCCCATGGACATCTATCCGACGCGTAAGACGATCGAACCGACCCTTGTCTTCCGGCGGGATCCGGTTGTGTACGGCGGACCGGAGGACGGCCCGATCGACGAGAAGACCCTCAAGGAATTCGGAGAGAAGGGGTTCCTCACCGTCGAGCAACTGATCGACCCGGTGGAGGTCGACCGGTACCGCGCCGAGTTGCGCCGTCTCCTCACGGACGAGGAGCTCAAGGGCGACGAGCGGGTCGTCACCGAACGACAGTCGCAGGAAATACGTTCGATTTTCGAGGTGCACCGCATCAGCGAGGTGTTCGCGGAGCTCGCGGCCGACCCGCGCATCGTGGGCCGCGCCCGGCAGATCCTCGGCTCCGATGTGTACATCCATCAGAGCCGGGTGAACTACAAGCCGGGTTTCGAAGGGAAGGATTTCTACTGGCACTCCGACTTCGAGACCTGGCATGCGGAGGACGGCATGCCCCGCATGCGCGCGGTGAGCATCTCGATCGCGCTCACGGAGAACTTCGTGCACAACGGCGGCTTGATGATCATCCCGGGCTCGCACCGCACCCTCGTCTGCTGCACCGGTCAGACGCCTGCCGACCACTACAAGGAGTCGCTGAAGAGCCAGGAGATCGGGACTCCGGACCCGGACAGCCTCAGGTTGCTGGCGGAGAAGCACGGGATCGAGCTGCTCACCGGGCCGGCCGGCTCGGCGACGATGTTCGACTGCAACTGCATGCACGGCTCGAACGGCAACATCACCCCGTTCCCCCGGTCGAACGTGTTCTTCGTCTACAACAGCGTGGACAACGTCTGCGGTGAGCCGTTCGCCGCGAAAACGCCGCGCCCGTCCTTCATCGCCTCCCGGGATTTCACCCCGGTCGGCTGACCGGTCCCGGCCCTTCGCGGGGGCCGTACAGTCCGGGCCCGACCCCGGGCCCGGCGGTACGGCCCTCCCTGCACAGGCCTCGCGAGATGAGTGCCGTCGCTTTACCCAGGTCACAGGTTGACATCAAAATGATGTGACCTCTCTCACAAAAATTTACCATTTCCGAGGCCTCGACCAAGGAGATCACGGATGTCGTCCCCGGTCGGCACCGTGGCCGGCCACACGGCGAGCCGACTGCTCACCCGTCAGCGAAACCCCTGGTCAGTGCGCGGACATCGGCTCCGCAGGCGGTGCCCACGTGATCCCGGACGAACCATGCGGCGACGTGAACCGGCCAAACGTCTCGCCCTACCCGGTGACGCCCCATGTCCAAACATCGGGGCCCGAAGTCGGCCGGGGCGGCCGCGGAAAGCCGTTCGCTAGGTTCGAGGCTCCACCGAGCGGCGGGACATGGTCCCATAAAGATCCGTTCGGGAGAGCAGTGACCGTAGCGACACGAACGGGAGCGGAATGTGACGGCCCAGAGGTGGACGCGTCGTGATTTCTTCAAGAGTTCGGGCCTGACGGCGGCGGCACTGGTCGGCGGCCCTGCCATGCTCGCCGCCTGCAGCCGCGTCGACGACGGTGGCGGTGCCACCGCCTCCGCCACCGCGGAGACCGGCGCCGACCCGCTCGCCCGGTTCCGGGAGGCGGGCAAAATCAAGGTGGGCGTCGCCAACGAGCAGCCGTACGGATATCGCGACAAGTCCGGGAATCTGACCGGCGAGGCCCCGGAGATCGCCCGGGTGATCTTCAAGGCGCTCGGCATCGACGAACTCGAGGCAGAGATCGTCGACTCCTTCGGTTCGCTGATCCCCGGGCTGCAGTCCAAGCAGTACGACGTCATCGCCGCGGGGATGTCCATCACCCCGGAGCGGTGCGGGCAGATCGCGTTCTCCAACCCCGACTACGCCGCGACCACCGCGTTCCTGGTGGCCAAGGGCAACCCGAAGAGCATCAGGAACTTCGAGGACATCGCGAAGGGCGGGGTGAAGGTCGGGGTGCTCGAAGGCGCCGTCGAGAAGGGCTTCGCGACGAGCAACGGGGTGGCAGGCGACCAGATCAAGGTCTTCCCCAACCAGAACGCGGCCTTCAAGGGCATCCTCGCCGAGCGGGTCGACGCGGTCGCGCTGACCTCGACCTCGCTGCGGTGGACGCTGGAGCAGCAGTACGCGGACGAGCCGTTGGAGGTGACCGAGTCCTTCATCCCGGTCGTCGACGGCAAGGAGGTGGTGGGCGCCGGCGGGTTCGGTTTCCGCAAGGAGGACACCGCCCTGCTCGACGCCTTCAACGCGGAGCTGAAGAAACTGCAGGAGGCGGGGGGCGTGCTGCCGATCATCGAGAAGTTCGGATTCAGCGCGACCGATGTCGAGAAGGCGGCGGAGCTCACCGCCCAACAGCTCTGCAGCGCCACCTGACGATCCGGACGAACCTGATGACGATCAGTCCATGCAGCGCGGAGCTGCCCGGGACCTTCGGCGAGGCGATGCCGTTCCTGTGCAAGGGAGCGGTGATCACTCTGCAGAGCACCCTGGGCGGCTCCGTGCTCGCCATCGCCATCGCCCTGCCCGTGGGGCTGATGGCGATGTCGCACCGCGGCGCCGTACGGGCGGTCGCGCGCGTCTACATGGAGTTCTTCCGCGGCACCTCGGTTCTGGTGCAGCTGTTCTGGCTCTACTATGCGATGCCCATCCTCACCGGCTTCCAACTGGACAAGTCCTTCGCCGGCATCCTGGCGCTCGGCCTCAACCTCGGCGCGTACGGCTCGGAGGTGGTGCGCGGCGCGGTGCGGTCCGTGTCCCGGGGTCAGCGAGAGGCGGCGATCGCGTTGAACTTCTCGCCATACCACCGGATGCGATACGTCATCCTGCCGCAGGCGTTCGTCGGAATGATCCCGCCGATGAACAACCTGCTCATCGAACTGCTCAAGGCCACGTCGCTGCTGTCGGTCATCACCGTGGCGGACCTGACGTACCAGGGCAGGCTGCTGGTGAACTCCGGCAGTGACCAGCTGATCGTCTTCGCGCTCCTGCTCCTGATCTACTTCCTGTTCTCCTACCTGATCACGCTGATCATGCGGTTCGTCGAGGGACGGGCCGCACGCATGGTCGGCCGTGACGGACCTCAGGGCAGGCCGCGCAGAGCGTGGCGCTCCCCGCGGCCGCGCCGGCCCGTTCCCTCGGTGGAGATCCCGTCAGTGGAGATCCCGTCGGCGGAGATCCCGTCGGCGGAGACCCCGTCCGTGGAGGGAGCCCGATGATCTGGGACTGGGACTGGACACGTGAGATCCTCCCCGAGCTGCTCACCCAGGGGTTGCTCGTCACCGTCCAGGCGACGCTGGGCGGCGCGGTGCTCGCGTTCGTCCTGGGACTCTTCGTGGCACTGCTGCGCCGCTCACGCAACCCGTTCGTGAGCCGCCCGGTGGGCGCCGTCATGGAGTTCATCCGCAGCACGCCGCTGCTGGTGCAGCTGTTCGTCGTCTACTACGTGCTGCCCGACTTCGGCGTCAAGATGACCGCGCTGATGACGGGGATCATCGGGCTCGGCCTGCATTACGCCTCCTACACCTCCGAGGTGTACCGGGCCGGCATCGACGGGGTGCCGAAGGGGCAGTGGGAAGCGGCGATCGCCCTCAACCTCCCCCGCCACTGGATCTGGATCAGCGTCGTCCTGCCGCAGGCCGTACGCCGATCGCTGCCCGCCCTGGGCAACTACCTCATCGCGATCTTCAAAGAGTCGCCCCAGCTGTCCATCATCACCGTCGTCGACGTGGTGGGCCTCGCCCGGGAGCTCGGCTCGGAGCGGTTCCGCTATCTCGAGCCGATGACCGTCGCCGGTCTGTTCTTCCTTCTCGTGGCGATCCCGGCATCGATCTTCGTCCGTCGTCTGGAGCGCCGCCTTGGCAACTGAAGTCCCATCCCATCACGATTCGCCCGTCGGGACCGAGCAGCCGTGGATGATCCGGTTCGACAAGGTCGTCAAGCGGTTCGGCGACCTCACGGTCCTGCGTGAGCTGGACTTCCATGTACGGCCCGGCGAGCGGGTAACGCTGATCGGGCCGAGCGGGTCCGGTAAGACCACCATCCTGCGCCTGCTGATGACCCTCGAACGAGTCACCTCCGGCACGATCGACGTCGACGGGCAGTGCCTGTCCCATACGAAGCGCGGCGACAGACTCGTGCCCGCCGACGAGCGGCACCTGCGCAGGATCCGCAAGAAGATCGGCATGGTGTTCCAGCAGTTCAACCTGTTCCCGAACATGAACGTGCTGCGCAACATCACCGAGGCGCCGGTGCGGTCGCTCGGCGTCCCCCGTGAGCAGGCCGAGGAGAAGGCCCACGAACTGCTGGAGATGGTCGGCCTGGCCGACAAGGCGCTCGAACACCCCTCGCGGCTGTCCGGCGGTCAGCAGCAGCGGGTCGCCATCGCGCGGGCACTCGCGATGGAACCCGAGGTGCTGCTGCTCGACGAGGTCACCTCCGCGCTCGACCCGGAACTCGTCTCGGGCGTACAGGACCTGCTGCGCGACATCGCGCACCGGGGCGACCTGACACTCCTCTGCGTCACCCACGAGATGCGATTCGCCAAGGACATCTCCCACCGGGTCCTCATGTTCGACCAGGGACGGATCGTTGAGGACGGCCCGCCTGAGCAGATCTTCAGTGAACCGACCCACCAGCGCACCCGAGAATTCCTGCAGGCGGTGCTGGACGCCTGAGGACGCGCCCCGTGGAAAGCAGGCATCGCGGGAGGCCGGCGACGGCGGGCTGTGCCGTCTCCCCGGTAGTCCCCCCGGCAAGAAGTCCGCTTCAATCGGTCCATACACCATTCGGGGCCCTGAAGTGGTGATTTTTTGGTGAAACAGCAGTAACAGCATGAGATGCGGCGCTAAGCTCCTGGCGCTCGTTTCACCAACAGAATGGGAAGAAATGTCCATTTCACTTACCCGGCTGATCGCCGTCGCCTTCGTCGCGGCGCTCCCGCTTGCGGGCTGCGCGGCAGCCGACGAGGGCACGGCGGCCGCGGCGAACACGGCGGAGAAGTCACCGATCTGCGGCGAAGTCACCAAGGCCCTCGACGGGGTCACCAAGACCCTGACGAAGGACACGCCCGACGCGAAGGCCCTGCAGTCCGCGGTCGACGGCATGCGGACCAAGTTCAGCGATCTCGCCGACCAGGCCGGCGACACCGACCTGGCGAAGGCTCTGAAGGAGTTCGCGCAAGGCGCGACGATGGACGGCCCGGACGCCCTGCTCAAGTTCTCCGAGGAGATGAACGAACTACACGACAAGGCCTGCGGCTGACGGCAGCGGGACGGCGTCGTTCGACGCCGAACACTTGCTGATCTTGAGCCGGCCGTCCTTGGGGGGCGTTTGGCCGCAGGCCCAGACGTGCGCGGTCCGGCCGGCCAGGACCCGCTGCCGTCCCCACCCTGAAAGAACAACACACTCGTGCGGGGATCGCCTCACGCCGGCGGTGTGTCGCCCAACGACTCCAGCAGAGTGCGCAGCGCACCCGACAGCTGATCACGCTGCTCGGGGGGCAGCGCCGCCAGGAGGCGGACCTCGTTCGCCACGTGCAGCCCGACGAGCTCCTCGACCTTGGCCAGCCCCTGCTCAGTCAGGCGTATGCGCACCGACCGCCGGTCCTCCTCGTCCGGGATCCGCTCGACCAGTCCCTTGACCGCCATCCGGTCGACACGGTTGGTGATCGCGCCGGAGGTCACCATCGCCGCCCGGTACAGATCGCTCGCCGTCAGTTCGTACGGCGGGCCGGAGCGGCGCAACGTCGCCAGCACGTCGAACTCCCAGCGTTCCAGCCCGTGCCCGGCGAAGAAGTCCTTCAGCTCCCGGTCGAGCAGCCGCGAAAGCCTGGAGATCCGCCCGATGACGCCCATCGGCCACGCGTCCAGGTCGGGACGCTCCCGCCGCCACTGGGCCAGCACCACATCCACCGCGTCGCCCATCGAACTCCTCTCACCGGAGAGATTATGAACGTTGATCTACTTGACGTAGAGACGAGTGCCATGCTGTTATCTCAACGTTGAGACTATCAATGAGGAGCGATCAGGATGGGCGTCATCGCCGGCACGCGCACTGCCGGGGCCTTGCCGCACGCGGGGACTCTCGCTCTCACCACGTTCACACCGCTGGTGTGGGGCTCAACCTACGCCGTCACCACGGAGTTCCTGCCGCCCGACCGTCCGCTTTTCACCGCGTTGACGAGGGCGCTGCCGGCCGGGCTGGTGCTGCTCGCCATCACCCGGACGCCGCCGCGCGGGGCGTGGATCTGGCGGGCGGCCGTGCTCGGCGTGCTGAACATCGGCGCGTTCTTCCCGATGCTGTTCCTGGCGGCGTACCGGCTGCCCGGCGGCGTCGCGGCCGTACTGGGCGCGGTGGGTCCGCTGTTCACGCTCGGCTTCGCCGCCGCGCTGCTCGCCGAACGGCCGACGCCGCGCAGGCTGCTGGCCGGCCTCGCCGGAGTGCTGGGGGTCGGCCTGGTCGTCCTGCGTGCCAACGCTCAACTGGACACCGTCGGGGTGCTCGCCGGTCTGGCCGGGGCGGCGTCCATGGCGGCCGGTACGGTACTCACCAAGCGCTGGGGCCGCCCCGACGGCGTCAGCGCGCTCACCCTCACCGGCTGGCAGCTCACCGCCGGCGGGCTGCTGCTCGTCCCCGTCGCCCTGCTCATCGAGGGCCCACCGCCCGCCCTCACCGGTGAGAACGTTCTCGGCTACGTCTATCTCGGCATCGTCGGCACCGCCATCGCGTACTGGCTCTGGTTCCGCGGCCTCTCCCGCCTCCCCGCGACCTCGGTCGCGTTCCTCACCCTGATCAGTCCGCTGTCCGCGGCGGTCATCGGCTGGGCGGCCCTCGGCCAGGCCCTCACCCCGCTCCAACTGCTGGGCATGGCCATCGCCCTCGGCGGCACCCTGTTCGGCCAGACACCGGCGAGGCCCGCTGTCGGCGGACGGTCCCCATCACCCGGTTCGGGCCCCGCGCGTCAGATTCTCGCCGATGAGAGCTGCCGGACGCGCTGACCTCGCAGGACGACCGTCAGTCGGCCCGATAGAGGCGTTCCGGATCGACCAGGAGGATGCGGCGGTCGACGGCCGCGGAAGCCCGAAGCCCTTCGGTGAAACCGGACCCGCCATAACAGGCAAGGACCGTCTCCCGGGTGTCGTATCCCTTCAACGCGAGAAGATCACGTGCTCTCGCCAGGCGCTCCACGTGGTGATGACCCATCGTCTCGCCCCACTTGACCTCACCCAACGAGAGGATCCGGCGCGGCCTTCCATGATCTTCCGCGTCGAGAACGGCCACGTCGATCTCGATCTGGCAGCGGCCCGCCGGATCGTTCACCGCTCCTGAGCCGACCTCTGCGGGAAAGTCGCCGTACAGCGCCTCCCCGGACTCCACGGCGAAGCTCCGGCTCAGCGCCTCGAAATGCGGCCCCACCACCTGTGCTAGGAACGTCTGCCGCAGCGAGGACCAGGCTCTCTCCGCCCGGTGGATCTCAAGCTCCGCCCAGCGCCGCCGCATTACCGCCTGATAGAAGGTGATCAGCGGCTCCACGATGCGGTACCGGACGCGGCCCGCCCGGAAAAGGTCAGGCTCCCGAGCGATCAGAGCGCTGTCTTCCAGAACGTTGAGCGGATGAGTGATCTGGTCGGACTTACGACCGATGTAATGGGCGATGCCGCCGTTGGTGGTGTTGCCACTCGCGATGGCGGCGAGCACCGAATGATAGAGCGCCGGGTCGCGGATGTCCGTCTCCTCCGCCAGGAGATAACGCGCCTCCCGGAAGAGCGGCTTCTGCGGATTCAGCACTGTCCTGATCACCCAAGGATCGAAGTCGGCGATCCCCTCCGGCGCGTCACCCTGGGTGAACTCATAGCGGTATGCCGGGGTTCCACCGACGATCGCATGGACGAGGACCGCCAGCCGGGGGTCGTCGATCCCCCAGAACTGCGCGGCGTCCCGATAGCGGAACGGCTGGACCACGAGTTCGAGACCGGCTCGGCCCCGCAGCGGGGCGTTCCCCGACAGGAGCCCTCCCATCACGGACATGGCCGATCCGCAGAGCACCAGGCGCGCGTCGCTCTCCCCTCCGCTGCCGCCGGGACCGAGCTCCCGCTGAATGATCGACGGTAGAGACGGCGACACCTTGGACAGGAAGGGAAACTCATCGATGACCACGGGAACCGGCCGACCGCGGAAGGCCCGGAAGAGGTAGGCGATGGCGTCGTTCCAGTCCCGGAAGGGGATGCTCACGATCTCCCGGCTGTATCGGGTGAGGGCCTCGGTGAAGAGCCGGAGGGACTCCGCCTCCGTCGCCTCGGTCGCCGCGAAGTACAGCCCGCCGGTCGCCTCCGTCAATGCCTGCAACAGGAAGCTCTTCCCCTGACGGCGTCGCCCGCTGACGACTCCGAGGCCGGCGCCTCCCGGTCCCGGTCCCTGCCGCACACCCGTGGCGAAAGCGACCAGCCCTTGCCACTCGCGCACCCGATCGAAGATCCGCTCCGGCTTGGCTACCATCAGCTCCCCCACACCGGCCATCCGCTGCAGCTCACAGAACTATACTTCCGGGAACTACAGTTGCGTGAATGCCTGACCATCAGCGATAGGCGTAGCAGTAGTTGGACTTGCCCTTGAACCGGTGGAAGGCGTGCGGGTCGTTGAAGCGCCAACGGCAGCCCGCGTCACGTTGGCTCTGCGTCAGGTACGTGGCGGCCTTGTCCTTGTTCTTTACGCAGTAGGCACCCGGCTGGGGCGTCTCCCGATACTCCACCCACTCCCAGCCGATCGACACGCAGTATTCGGTGAAGTGCCCCGGACCGAGCTCGACCAGCTGTGTCGGCGCCGGTGACGGTCGAGGGGGCTCCGTCTGCGCCGGGGGGCGCGACGAGGTTGTCGGCTTCGGCGCGGTTGTCGGCTTCGCTGGGGGCCGATGTGTAGCCGTCGCCCTGGGCGTCGGCTTCGCCGTGGGGCGTTGCGTGGTCGTGGCGGGGGTCGTCGGCCTCGGCGCCGCCGTCGGTTTCGTGGTGGGGCGACGTGTGACCCTGGCGCGGGGGCTCGGCGTGGCCAGGTCGACAGGCTTACCGGTCTCCAGGGCCACCGGGGCCGCGGTCTCCGGGACGGCCGCACTCACCACCGGCGTCCGCACCGGGACCTCCGCGCCGACCGGCTGAGACGGCGTCACGCCGCCGCCGGGCAGCAGGGCGACGGCCAGGGCGACACCCGTGACGACCACGGCCCCCGTGGCGGACATGGCGGCGATCCACCTGCCCCGGCGCGGCGCCCGGCCCGCCGCGGTCCCCGGCTCGATCACAGGGCCCGTAGGCGGGCCGGAAGGCGAAACGGGGAACGGGACCGAAGGCGGAACTGAGGGCGGAACGGCGCTGCCCACCAGCCGGTCGAGGATCTCCCGGGCCGACGGGCGACGCTGGGGATCCTTGGCGAGGCAGCCGGCGAGCAGGTCGCGAAGCGGCTGCTCGATGCCGTCAAGCCGCGGCTCCCCGTTCAGGATCCTGGTGATGACGGCTGGGATCTCGTCGTTGCCGAACGGCGGGCGGCCCGACGCCGCGAAAGCGATGGTGGACGCCCAGGCGAACACGTCCACGGCGAGCCCGAGCGGCCCCGCGGTGAGCTGCTCGGGCGCCATGTAGGCGGGTGTGCCGACGACCTGGCTGGTCGTCATGCTGTTCCCGACGAGAGCCCTGGCGATGCCGAAATCGATGACCCTGGGGCCGTCCGGGCCGAGCAGCACGTTCTGCGGCTTGAGGTCCCGGTGGACGATCCCGGCGTCGTGCAGGGCGATCAGGGCCGTGGCCGTGGCGACGGCGAGCCGTTCGAGGCCGCTCCCCGAGCGTGGTCCCTCCGCGTTGACCACCTGGTGCAGCGAGGGCCCGGGAACATATTCACTGACGATGTACGGCCGGTTGCCCGCGATGCCGAAGTCCAGGACCTGGGCGGTGCAGAAGCGGGCGACCCGCTTGGCCACCTCCAGTTCGCGGATGAAGTCGTCGCGGGCGGCCGAGTCCAGGTCGAACCGGGCGTGGAAGAGCTTTACGGCCACCGGCTTCCCGGCCTCCGCCTCACCCAGATAGACGGCGCCCTGGCCGCCCTCCCCGATCCGTCCCCTGATCCGGTAGGGGCCGAGTTGAGTCGGATCACCTGGCTCTGGGGGATGTGGGGCAGACATCCGTTCTCCGACGGTGGGGGGACGCGGTCGGCTACGACTCTAACCATTTCAAGGTCATCTCGCGCCCGCCGATCATGTCGTCGCGATCAGCGCGTATCGCTCGTCGTCGATCTCCCGGCCCCACAGCACCGGATCGTTCAGCGGCTCGACCCACCGATCGGCCACCAGCCCTTCGAGAGCATCCACAAGTGTGGCGGCACACACGCCGCCCATCCACGGCATGGCCTCGGCCCCCTGGGCGTACGGGATGCCGGTCGGCGGGCTGTTCCACCGCCCCTCGATCAGCACGAGGCGGCCGCCCGGCCGCAGCAGCCCGAACCAGCGCCGTAGCGCGGCGTGCGGATCGGGCAGAGTCCACAGCAGGTGCCGCGCCAGCACTACATCGAACCGGCGTTCCCTCACCGGGGGATCTCCCGCGTCACCGACCACCACCTCGGCGCCAACCCCGATCAGCTTGGCCCGGGCCTGCTCGACCATCCTCCGCGAGAGATCGACTCCCACCGGCCGGTGCCCCTGCTCGGCCAGAACCAGGCTCAGCGATCCGGTCCCGCAGCCCAGATCCAGCACGTCTGACGGGCTGTCGGGCAACCACGCCCGCAGCCGCTCTGCCCAGGAAGCCCGCACCGAGGCGTCCCTGAGCCCGTGATCGGTTTCCTCGTCGAAGCGCCCGGCCTCGGCGTCCCAGTATTCGGCGATGGAAGGAGTCGATGTCATGACCGCATCATCACAACCGCCACCGACACTCCGGCAGGACGTACTCGAGGCGGATCGCCGCGATTCGACCCTCCAGTGACCTGAGCACCTTCACTTCGGAACGTATTCCGAAGTACTATCTGGTATGGCCATGTTGAGTGTCCCGTTCTCCGATCTGTCCAAGCACTCCAAGCGTGTCGCCGAGACCCTCGACCGCGTTCATCGAGTACACGTCAAACGCCGCGACGGAGAAGACCTGTTCATCTCCACGGCCCGGCATGACCGGCAGCGTGAGGAGACCGCGGACGTCGCCGCCCGCATGATCGCCGCTCTCCTCGCCAGTGACGAGGGCGTTCGTGCCGTCCTACATGCCCTGCCTGCGGTCTTCCCGTGGGTCCGGCATCTTTCGGTTGACGAGACACAGGAGTTCGTACGGGACCTCGTCGACGCGACGCGGGACGCGGTCGACCTGGACGTTCACGCGACTCTGCACCGGGTCATCGTCGAATGGCGTGCTACCGCTCGTATCCTGGCCGATCCCGCGCTGACCGCTCAGCTCACCCGTGCGCTGCCCGATGAGGATCACGGCGAGGTGACCGCGCCATGAGTCCCAAGCGTGGCGACGCTGTGGCGCCGCCACCGATCGGCGACGAGTGGCATCTACGCTTCGCCACCAGTGACGCGGCCAAGGGATGGATCGATCTGTGCGCCGAGGCCGCCGGCAATACCCGGCGCTGTTTCGAAGCGTTGCGTGACAATCCGCTGTCACAGGAAGATCCAGAGCGGCAGCACCGACTGCGCGGCCGCCTTGCCACGGGGACGCTGGGAGGTCGTGAACTTCCACAATGGGAGTATGAGGTGACTTCGGGAGGCCGAGTGCGTTACCTCGTCGACGAGTCCCGACGAATCGTCCACCTCGTCTATGCCTCCACCCGACATCCCAAGGACACCGACAGCTGAGCCGAGCGCCACGGTGGTCAGCCGGTGGGGTTGACTGCGTCGCCGCGGGTCAGGCCGGTTCCGTCGGGGGCGTCGGCGGGGTCGGCGCCGACTTGGACGATCTTGTTGTCGCGGTCGACGAAGACCACGCTCGGCTTGAGCGAGCCCAGCTCCTCCTCGGCCACCAGCGCGTACGCGATGATGATCACGAGGTCGCCCACGCCGACGAGCCGGGCCGCGGCGCCGTTGATCCCGATCACCCCGGAACCCGCCGGACCCTCGATGACGTACGTCGACAGGCGGTTGCCGTTGTCGATGTCGACGATGTCGACCTTCTCGCCCGCCACGAGATCGGCGGCGGCCATGAGGTCAGCGCTGATGGTGACTGATCCGACGTAGTGCAGGTCGGCCTGGGTGACGGTGGCACGGTGGATCTTCGACTTCATCAGTGTGCGGAACATGAACTCTCGCAGGCTTGGAGGACGATGCGCCGTCGATGATATGTGGCCGTCGGACCCGCGACGCGCTCGCCCGTCGCCGTGGCGTCAGGACGCCGAGGCGGTAGCCGTACAGGAGGAGCAACGGCCACGTCAGCGCGGTGACCAGCCAGCGGTGGGTGGCCGGAAGCTCCACCGGACGGTCACGGAACCCGATCCGGCCGACGCCGAACCGCAGCGGATTGCCGGCGACGGTGTGCGCGACGCCGATCCGCGCCTGCCGATCGCCGAGGAACGCGAAGGACTCCGTCGCGTGCGGCAGGCCGAGCCGGGTGGTCAACGCGTCCAGCGTCTCCGCCGGCCGGGCCAGCAGGTCCTCGTAGCGGACGCGGACGACGTCCACGCCCTTTCCCCGGAGGAACTCGAAGGCGAGGTTCTGCACGAGCCAGTCGACGGCCGTCCTGACCGGCGTCCACCGGGTCTCCTGCCGGGTCGTCGGCCGGGTCGTCGGCCGGCCGTCCTCCGGCAGGCGCGGCTTCCTGCGCCGTGCCTTTCCACATCTGGAAGCGGCTACGGCCCGCGGGTCACGCACCAGATGGACGATCCGCAGATCCATGATCGCGGATAGACAGTACGCCAGGGAGGCGTGCCTGCTCGAGTCCACGACGGTGTGGGCGTCGGCGATCTCGGCGGCCGCGGCGTAGATCCGGGTGTACGAGCGGACGTACTCGACCAGCTCCGCCTCTCGTGACACGAACCCGAGGGCGTACGCCGGGATGCGGCGAGTGCGGTCGACCCGCACGCACAGCCGCCTCAGCCACCCGATCTGGCTCTCCCGCCACTGGCCGAAGCCTCGGGCGCCCACCTTCCGCCAGAACGGGCAACGCTCGAACGGCTGCCCGCAACCACAGGGTTCGCCCGCCTGTACGCCGTGCCGCCACAGGTGGGCGACCTCTCCGAGCGGCGCGACCCCGGGCAGCTCGCCGAGCAGGCGCTCCAGCAGCATGCTGCCGCTACGCCCGAGCCCCCCTATGAAGATCACCGGATCGGCCTCGGCCACTGGTCCTCCACGTTATCGATACGAAACGCGATGAACCTAACGCGGGGTGTTACCGCCGGATCGAGGTTGCTCCGATGATCTACTCGGCTCTGGGGATCTCCGTACCCAGACGTCGCACGTGTAATTTCAGGTTTGTCATTCGAGACGTGAACGTGGGGATGGGCGGGTGCTCCGGCGTTCCCGCCCGTCCCCCTTCGAGAACCTCAGTGCGAGTCGATGATCATTCCGGCGCCGACCGTGCCGTTGGTGGCCTCGTCGATCAGGATGAACCCGCCGGTGAGGCGGTTGCGCGCGTACTCGTCCACGAAAAGCGGCTGGGTCGTGCGCAGCGACACCCGGCCGATCTCGTTGAGGCCGAGCGAGGCCGCCGTCTCGTCCCGGTGCAGGGTGTTGACGTCGAGCCGATAGTGCAGGTCCCTGACCAGGGCCCGGGCCGTACGCGTGGTGTGCTTGATCACGAGCTTGGTCCTCGGCTGCAGCTTGAGGCCGTCGGCCATCCAGCAGATCATCGCCTCGATCTCCTGGACGGCCTTCGGCTGGTTGTTCGGCCGGCAGATCATGTCGCCGCGCGAGATGTCGATGTCGTCGTCCAGCCGGAGCGTGACCGACATGGGGGAGAACGCCTCCTCCACCTGGCCCTCGAACGTGTCGATCGCCTTGATCGTGGTGGTGAGCCCCGACGGCAGGTGCATGACCTCGTCGCCGGCCTTGAGCACCCCCCCGGCGACCTGCCCGGCGTACCCGCGGTAGTCGTGCAGTTCCTGGCTGGTGGCGCTGTGCGGCCGGATGACGTACTGCACCGGGAACCGCACGTCGACCAGGTTGCGGTCGGAGGCGATGTGCACGTTCTCCAGGTGGTGGAGCAGCGAGGAGCCGCCGTACCACGGCATGTTCTCCGAACGGGCGACCACGTTGTCGCCGTGCAGCGCGGAGATCGGAACGAACGTGAGGTCCGTCGCGTTCAGCTTCGACGCGAACGCGGTGAACTCCTCACGGATCTCCTCGAACCGCTCCTCGGAGTAGTCGACCAGGTCCATCTTGTTCACCGCGAGCACGAGATGCGGCACCCGCAGCAGCGTCGCGAGGAACGCGTGCCGCCGCGACTGCTCCAGCACGCCCTTGCGCGCGTCGATCAGGATGATCGCCAGGTCGGCCGTCGAGGCGCCGGTCACCATGTTCCGGGTGTACTGGATATGACCCGGGGTGTCGGCGATGATGAACTTCCGCCGGGGGGTGGCGAAGTAGCGGTAGGCGACGTCGATCGTGATGCCCTGCTCCCGTTCGGCACGCAGGCCGTCGGTCAGCAGGGACAGATCGGTGTATTCGGTGCCGCGGTCGCGCGAGGTGCGCTCCACAGCCTCCAACTGGTCCTCGAAGATCGCCTTGGAGTCGAAGAGCAGCCGTCCGATCAGCGTGGACTTGCCGTCGTCGACACTTCCCGCCGTCGCGAAACGAAGGATGTCCATTACTCTCCCGCTACTCCAACTCTGGCGAAGGTCGTACGGCTCTCACCCGGAAGATCACCCGCGCGCGTGAACGCGCCGCGGGCCGTGGGAAGGCGCATCAGAAGTAGCCTTCCTTCTTGCGGTCTTCCATCGCGGCCTCGGAGGCCCGGTCGTCGGCCCGGGTGGCGCCGCGCTCGGTGATCCGGGTGGCGGCGATCTCGTCGATGATCTGGTCCACCGTCGTGGCGGTGGACTCCACGGCTCCGGTGCAGGTCATGTCGCCCACCGTGCGATAGCGGACCATGGCCTCGAAGACGGGCTCGTCGTCGCCCCGCTGGACCACGGTCGCGTCGGCGAGCAGCATGCCGTCGCGCTCGAAGACCTTCCGGGTGTGCGCGTAGTAGATCGACGGGATCTCCACGCCCTCCCGCCGGATGTAGTGCCACACGTCCAGCTCGGTCCAGTTGGACAGCGGGAACACCCTGATGTGCTCGCCCGCGCGAATCCGGGTGTTGTAGAGGTTCCACAGCTCGGGCCGCTGGTTCTTGGGGTCCCACTGGCCGAACTCGTCTCGGAAGGAGAACACCCGCTCCTTGGCCCGGGCCTTCTCCTCGTCGCGCCTGCCGCCGCCGAACACCGCGTCGAACCGGTTGTCCTCGATCCCGTCGAGCAGCGTGGTGGTCTGCAGCCGGTTGCGGGAGGCCCGCCGCCCGGTCTGCTCGACCACCCGGCCCGTGTCGATGGACGCCTGAACCGAGGCGACGACGAGGCGCGCGCCCAGCTCGGCCACCCGCCGGTCCCTGAACTCGATCACTTCGGGGAAGTTGTGGCCGGTGTCCACGTGCATGAGGGGGAACGGGATGGGGGCGGGCCAGAACGCCTTCTCCGCGACCCGCAGCATCACGATCGAGTCCTTGCCGCCCGAGAAGAGCAGACACGGCCGTTCGAACTCCGCCGCGACCTCACGCATGATGTGGATCGCCTCGGCTTCGAGCACGTCGAGCTGCGACGTCGTGTAGTCACGCTGAAGCATGTGGCTTCCTTAGGGGAGACTGCAGGTCACGGATTCCGGCGAGCAGGGTTGTCGCCAGATCCGGTAGGGAGACCAGGATATCCGGGAGCCACGGGTCCGCCCGGTTGTAGGTCAGCGTTGTGCCATCGATCCTGCTCGCGTGGGCCCCCGCCGCGAGCGCCACCGCCACCGGAGCCGCCGAGTCCCACTCGTACTGCCCGCCCGCGTGGACGTACGCCTCGGCCTCGCCGCTCAGCACCGCGGCGATCTTACCTCCGGCGGATCCGATCGGTACGAGCTCCGCGCCCACTTGATCGGCCAGCTCCGGAAGGAACTCGGCAGGCCGGCTGCGGCTGACCGCGATGCGGAACCGTCCCGCCGGCTCCGGCAGGACGGGCGGTTTCGCCGTCGTGAGCGTACGGCCCTGAGCCGGGAGCGCGACGGCGCCCGCGGCCAGCCTCCCGTCCTCCCACAGGGCGACGTGCACGGCCCAGTCGGACCGGCCGGCCTCGCCGAACTCGCGGGTGCCGTCGAGAGGATCGACGATCCACACCCGCCGGGCGGACAGCCGCCGGGGATCGGCCCGCTCCTCGCGGGTCGCCTCCTCCGACAGCACCGCGTCGCCGGGCCGCAGGCGCGCCAGGGCCTCGGTGAGGAAGACGTGCGCGGCGCGATCCCCGGCGTCCCGCAGGGCCCGCCGATCCTCGAACCCGTGACGGGCGCGGAGCTCGAGGAGTCGCTCCCCCGCCTCGGTGGCCAGGTCACCGGCGAGGGAATGGTCGTCCCGGATCGTCATCAGCTACGCTCCCGCCCGGCGGGCCACCGTGGACCATGTCTTCCACAGGATCCGCAGATCCAACATCACAGACCAGTTCTCGACATAACGCAGGTCCAACCGTACCGATTCCTCCCACGACAGGTCGGCACCGCCGTCAACCTGCCACGGCCCGGTCATCCCCGGCCGGACCACCAGCCGCCCGCGCGCGTGGTCGCCGTACCGCTCGACCTCCTCCGGCGGCATGGGGCGCGGGCCGACCAGGGACATGTCACCGCGCAGCACGTTGATCAGTTGGGGGAGCTCGTCGAGCGAACGCCGTCTCAGCCGGACGCCGAGCGGCGTCACCCTCGGATCCCGCCCGATCTTTAGAAGTGGACCGTGCCGGTCGCTGACGAGATCTCCGAGGAGCTCGACCCTCCGGTCCTGCGCGCCCTGCCGTGTCGTACGGAACCTCAGGAGCGTGAACTCCGCGCCGTCCCTGCCGATCCGTCGCCGACCGACCAGCGCCGGCCCGCGGCTGGTGAGCCGTACGGCCACGGCGATCGCGGCCATGACCGGGCTCAGGACGATCAGCGCGACGGCGGCGACCATCCGGTCGAAGCAGGCCTTGCCGAGGCGTCGCGCACGCGTCGGCCCGGATGGTGCAGCCCCGGAGGGTCGAACCTCGGATGGCCGCATGGAGGGCGGCGACCCGCCGGTGAACGACTCACTGCCGGTGCTCGCCGGGGGCATCTCACCGTCCAGCACGCGTGCCTCCAGGCTGCTGATCGCAACTCGACTACCAAGGGTGATTATAGAATCACCCAAGGTCGTCATTGTGGATGACAGCTCCGGCGTGTACTCCGCCGCTCACACAGCGGGCAGTCTTCAGGGGGGCGGCTTCAGCGTGGCGGCTTCGCCGGGTTGAGGTCCGCCGCGTGGAACTTGTTCTGGGTGGCCTCGACACCGGCGGTGAGCAGCGACTCCGCCATGTCGGCCGCGCGGTCGACCAGGAACGGCAGATCCTTGCGCTCCACCGTGGCGAAGTCCCGCAGCACGAAGGTCGCCGGGTCCATCCGCCCGGGAGGCCGCCCGATGCCGAAGCGGATCCGCAGGTAGTCGCGGGTACCCAGGGTCTTGGTGATCGACTTCAGCCCGTTGTGGCCGTTGTCGCCGCCGCCCGCCTTCGTGCGCAGCGCGCCGTACGGAATGTCCAGCTCGTCGTGCACCACGATCACGCTGTCCGGCGTGACCTTGAAGAAGTCGGCGAGCGCCTTGACCGGGCCGCCGGAGAGGTTCATGAACGACAGCGGCTTCACCAGGACGACCGGCGTGCCCGCCAGCCTGCCCTCGACGATCTCCGCCCGCGACCGGTGCGCCTTGAACCGCCCGCCGACCCGGGAGGCGAGTTCGTCCAGCACCATGAAACCCACGTTGTGCCGGTTTCCGGCGTACTCCGGCCCCGGGTTGCCCAGGCCGACGATCAACCACCGCCGTTCGGCGACTCCATTGCCGCGGGAAAGCATCGCCGTCTCCTCAGACAGGTCTGGTCATCACAACAGAGAAGTCCTCCACAGGCGATCCCGTGGAGGACTCTCTCACTCGACCGTCATAGCGGCGGTCGATTCGTACGTTGCCCGGCCGTTACTCGGCGGCCGCGGCCTCGCCCTCGGCGGCCTCCGGCAGGGCGGCGGCCGGCGCGGCGATCACGTGCAGCACCAGCGCCTCGGGGTCGTCGACCAGCGTGGCGCCCTGCGGCAGCGTGATGTCGCCCGCGTTGACGACGAAGCCGACGTCCTTGCCGGCGACGTCCACCTCGACGCCGGTCGGGATGTCGGTCGCCTCGGCCTCGACGGCGAGCGTGACGAGCTGCTGGTCGACGATCGCGCTGCCGATCGGGTCGCCCGTGACCGTGACCGGGATCTCGACGGTGACCTTCTCGCCCCGCTTGACCAGGAGCAGGTCGATGTGCTCGAGGAAGCCCTTGATCGGGTCGCGCTGGACGCCCTTGGGCAGCGCGATCTCGTCGACGCCCTCACCCTGGAGGTGGATCAGCACGTTCGGCGTGCGCAGCGCGAGCAGCAGCTCGTGACCCGGCAGGGTCAGGTGCCGCGGCTCGGTGCCGTGGCCGTACAGCACAGCGGGAACCTTGTGGGCGCGACGGATCTTGCGCGCGGCGCCCTTGCCGAACTCGTTGCGCGGTTCGACGGAAATGACGACGTCAGCCACAGCACATCTCCTAGGGATGAACTCGACGGATGGATGTGCGCTCCCCCTCACCCGCCCTAGCGGAAGGCGTTACGAGCGCAACCCCACTACCTTACCGCGGCCGCGTCGGTCAGCTGTCGCCCTCGAACAGGCTGGTGACGGAGCCGTCGGTGAACACCTGCTCGATGGCTCGAGCGATCAGCGGGGCGATCGACAGGACCGTGAGGCTGTCGAACCTCTTCTCCTCCGGGATCGGCAGCGTGTTGGTGACGACCACCTCGGAGATCCGCGAATTCTTCAGACGGTCCACGGCGGGGTCGGAGAACACCGCGTGCGTCGCCGCGGCGATCACATCGGTCGCGCCGTGCTCATAGAGCGCGTCCGCCGCCTTGCAGATCGAGCCACCGGTGTCGATCATGTCGTCGATCAGCACGCAGGTCCGGCCCCGGACCTTGCCGACCACCTCGTGCACCTTCACCTGGTTGGCCACGTCGAGGTCGCGCCGCTTGTGGATGAACGCCACCGGGGTGCCCAGCGTGTCGGACCAGCGCTCGGCCAGCCGCACGCGGCCGGTGTCGGGTGAGACGATCGTCGTGGTCGCCGGGTCGAGTTTGCCCTGGAGATAGTTGAGCAGCACCGGAAGGGCGAAAAGGTGGTCGACCGGACCGTCGAAGAACCCCTGGATCTGGGAGGTGTGCAGGTCGATCGACATCAGCCGGTCGGCGCCGGCCTCCTTGAAAAGGTCCGCGATCAGGCGGGCCGTGATCGGCTCACGGCCACGCCCCTTCTTGTCCTGCCGCGCGTAGCCGTAGAACGGCATGATCACAGTGATCCGCTTGGCCGACGCCCGTTTGAGGGCGTCCACCATGATCAACTGCTCCATGATCCACTGGTTGATCGGCGCAGTGTGGCTCTGCAACACGAACGCGTCGCATCCGCGAACGGACTCCAGATAGCGGACGTAGATCTCGCCGTTGGCGAAATCCCGCAACGCGGTGGGGGTGATCTCGATATCGAGATTGGTCGCGATCTCCTCGGCCAACTCCGGGTACGCACGGCCGGAGAAGAACATCAGGTTCCGCTCTCCCGTGGTCTTCTTGCCGCTCATGCCGTGCTCCTCACCTTTCGACCCTGCCTCCATGGCCGGTCGCATGCCTGGTCGCATGCGCGGTCCCGCTGGTAGCTCACGGTGTCCTCCCGCCCCCGGGTTCGGAGGCTGCGCGCTCGGGTCCGCGCATCGGTCTTTCGTTCTCTTCTTCGCTGTTTCCGCTTACGTACGGCACCCGCGGCCGATCCGGCCGAGCCACCGTACGGGTCCCCTGTGCCAGGGCGTGTTTCCCCTACTCGGCCGTGCCCTCCACGTCCTCGGCGGCGATCGCGTCATTCTCGGCGGCCGCGTTTTCGGCGGCGATGGCACGCTGGGCGGCCGCCGCGGAGGCGGTGCCGGCCCGTCGGCCGGCCACCCACCCTTCAATATTGCGCTGCCGACCGCGTGCCACCGCCATCGCCCCTGGCGGGACATTCGCGGTGATCACCGAACCGGCCGCGGTGTAGGCGCCGTCACCGATCGTCACGGGCGCGATCAGCATGTTGTCGCTGCCCACCCGCACGTGATCGCCCACCACGGTGTGATGCTTGGCGACGCCGTCATAGTTCACGAAGACGCAGGCCGCCCCGATGTTGGAACCGGTGCCGATGGTGGCGTCCCCGACATAGGTCAGGTGCGGAACCTTCGATCCGTCGCCGATCGTCGCGTTCTTGGTCTCGACATATGTGCCGATCTTGCCCTTGCGGCCGAGCACGGTGCCCGGGCGCAGGTAGGCGAAGGGGCCGACGGACGACTCCGGCCCGATCTCGGCGCCGTCGCAGACCGCGTTGCGCACCACCGCGTCGGCCCCGACGACGGTGTCGGTGAGCGTGCAGTCCGGGCCCACCTGGGCGCCGGACCCGATCCTCGTCGCACCCCTGAGATGCGTGCCGGGATGGATCACCGCGTCGGGCTCGAGCGTCACGTCCGCGTCGATCCAGGTGGCGGCGGGGTCGACGATGGTCACCCCGGCCAGCATGTGCGCCCGCAGGATGCGCTCGCCGAGCACGCGACGGGCGAAGGCGAGCTGCACACGGTCGTTGACGCCCTCGACCTCGACGTGGTCCGCCGCGATGTGGGCGCCGACCCGGTGCCCGTCCTCCCTCAGGATGGACAGCACGTCGGTGAGGTACTCCTCGCCCTGGGCGTTGGCGGCCCCGACGCGGCGGACGGCGTCCGCCAGCAGCGCTCCGTCGAACGCGTAGACGCCGGAGTTCATCTCCCGGATCGCCCGCTGCGCCGGAGTGGCGTCCCGGTCCTCGACGATCTCGAGTACAGCGCCGTCCGCGTCGCGGATGATCCGGCCGTATCCGCTCGGATCGGGCACCTCGGCGGTGAGGACCGTGACCGCGTTGCCCTCGCTGCCGTGCCGGTCGAGCAGGGCGGCGAGCGTCTCGGTACGCAGCAGCGGCGTGTCGCCGTACGTCACGAGGACGGTCCCGGTGATCGGGTCCACCGCTTCCAGGACGGTCCGTACGGCATGGCCGGTGCCGTTCTGTTTCTCCTGGACGACCGGCAGCGCGTCCGGCGACGTGGCCGCCAGATGGGCCGTCACCTGCTGCCTGGCATGGCCGACGACCACGATCAGCCGCTGCGGGGCGAGCCCGCGTGAGGCTGCGAGCATGTGGTCCACGAGCGCGCGACCGCAGATCTCGTGGAGGACCTTGGGGGTTTTCGACTTCATCCGCGTACCCTCGCCCGCTGCGAGGACGATGACGGCGGCCGGACCCGGCACACTCACGGACTGAGCTCCCTCGGCATCGCGGCTGACACGAGTCGAAGCGCCTCCCGCGCACCCGTTCGGGGCGTCACACGGTCATCCGCCCGACAAGCTCAGAGCTTACCTTCCGCCCTCCCGGACCCGATCCAGACCCTCCCCCTGAAACTTCGCCAAACGAGCAGCTCCGGCGTCAGGACTCGAACCTGAACAACGGACACCAAAAGACCGCGGGCTGCCAATTACCCCACGCCGGAAAGATCAAAACTACGAGCTCACCTATATGATCGTCGCCTTGACCCCCTCCACCTTACCGGTAAACGCTCCGGTCTCGCGATGATCGGTGCACGTGGCGTTCACGTCTACGAAGGCTCGGAGACCGGAGCCTCGATTTCGTGCACGACGCCCCTCACCCATCCCTCGATCTTCCGATACAGCCACATCGATCGACGCACGTCTATCCGCAGGCAGCCACGGTAGCCGTCACCCACGTTGCGCCGAACGGTCTTGGGGTTGTGGCGCTTCAGACTCGGCTCTTTGAACAGCTCGGCGGACGCGCCCGTGATCTCCCGCCAGTACTCCTGCGCGGCGACCACGTCGGCACTCTCATGGATCATGAGGCGAAAAATGAGATCCCCGCGATCGACACCGGCCACGTCGAGGAACCGCAGGAAGAGCTTGATCAAGCCAGCGTCGCTGTTGACGAATGTCAAGCGATCGTAACGGTGGTGCGGCTTGTTCTTCGCCCCCTCGCACCAGTAGGCGATCGCACCGAGCATCAGGATCTCCCGGTCGGTCAACGAGCCGATCTCGCCCGCGGCGGCGTCACTTATGGCACCGCGAGCGGCCTCGCGCGTGCGGCGCTCCTGGTCCCAGTAACGGCGTCGCCCCTCGTCGTTCCGCTTACGGAACTCCTCATAGCTGAGCCGCCCCTCCCGAGGAAGATCCCTGACCCACAGGGAGATCGAGGACTTGGACACTCCGAGTTCCGCGCCGATCTCCCGATAGGTCCACCCCTGGGCACGCAGCTCGCGAGCGCGCTGCCGCAAGTCGTCCTTGGCTCGCGGCCGGAGCAGCGACTCCGGCGGGACGGTGCCCTTCAAGAGTTCGTCGAGGGTTCCGTTGCCGCGGATGCCGAGGGTCTCCTTGATCTGCATGCGGGACTTGCCGGCCGCGCGGAGGGCCACCGCCTCCGCGCGGAGGGCTTCGAACCTGTCGGCCCGCTGGGAGGTCT
Organism: Sphaerimonospora cavernae; assembly: GCF_042435035.1. Lineage (NCBI taxonomy): Bacteria > Bacillati > Actinomycetota > Actinomycetes > Streptosporangiales > Streptosporangiaceae > Sphaerimonospora > Sphaerimonospora cavernae. The sequence goes on along the minus strand of NZ_JBHMQT010000009.1, from coordinate 6,453 downwards.
TGGACATGCTCGAACTCTAATTCGGGTCACTGACAGTTTCCGACTGACTACCGAGACCAGGAGGCGACGGGGCGGTCGCGCACAGGCCGCCGGGAGGGAAATGGGCGGCGTTAGCAGATGGGGTGACCGTGATGCAAGACACGGAGTCACCACCAGATGCAGGCGGGAGCGTCACCTTCCCGACATTCACCCTTGGCTCTTCGTAACTTACGATGGCGTAGGTTACGGTTGCGTAGCCACGACATGCGTCGCGACAAACCATGAGGTAGTAGCCCATGACCGTTCTGACCGAACGCCCAGGACCACAGCCGAAGCCGGAATTCGAGCCTGAGAAGAAGACGAAGGCCGAGCTGATCATCTTCGGCGTCGTCGTCGGGGCTCCCATCCTCGCGGTGATCGCCGCCGTGCCGTTCGCCTGGGGCTGGGGCCTGGGCTGGACCGATGTGGCGATCGCCCTCACGTTCTACGTCGTCTCCGGGCTGGGCGTCACGGTCGGATTCCACCGCTACTTCACGCACAGCTCGTTCAAGGCGACGCGGCCCATGAAGCTCGTCCTGGGCATCGCCGGCAGCCTCTCGCTCGAGATGTCCGTGCTCGACTGGGTCGCCACCCACCGCAAGCACCACAAGTTCTCCGACAAGGACGGCGACCCGCACTCCCCGTGGCGCTTCGGCCCGGGCTTCAAATCGCTGTGCAAGGGGCTCCTCTACGCACATATGGGTTGGCTGTTCGAGACCGAGCGCACCAACCGGGCGAAGTACGCGCCGGACCTGATGAAGGACCCGGACGTGATGAAGCTGCACAAGTGGTTCCCGAAGCTGGCGATCACCTCTCTCGTGCTTCCCGCCCTGCTGGGCGGGCTGTTGACCTGGTCCTGGCAGGGCATGGTCACCGCGTTCTTCTGGGGCACGGTGATCCGGATCGGGCTGCTGCACCACGTCACCTGGTCGATCAACTCGATCTGCCACGTCTTCGGCGAGGAGACGTTCGAGGTGCGCGACAAGTCGCGCAACGTGTGGTGGCTGGCGATCCCGTCGTTCGGCGAGTCCTGGCACAACCTGCACCACTCCGACCCGACCTGCGCCCGCCACGGCGTGCTCAAGGGCCAGATCGACCTGAGCGCCGGCCTGATCCGCTGGTTCGAGAAGGCCGGCTGGGTGCACGACGTGCGCTGGCCGAACCCGGAGCGCCTGGCGGCGAAGCGGCTCAGCTGACCGCCTGCCTCACCTCTTCGGCTCGGGCGGGGCGGGTACGCGCCCGGCGGTCCCCGCCCAACAGGTCGGCGAATTCCCTGATGAATCCGGCCAGACCCCTCACCAGATCTGGATCCGATCGGTAGAAGATGGAAACCGTGAGTGAGACCTCGCGAAAACGCATGACCGGCGCGGAGCGACGCGAGCAGTTGATCCAGATCGGCCGGACCCTCTTCGCGGAGAAGGGTTTCGACGGCACCTCCGTCGAGGAGATCGCGGCCAGCGCCAAGGTCTCCAAGCCCGTCGTCTACGAACACTTCGGCGGTAAGGAAGGCATCTACGCGGTGGTCATCGACCGCGAGATGCAGCGGCTGCTCAGCCTGGTCACCCAGGCCCTGTCCGCGTCGCACGCGCTGGTGAAGCTGGAGCGCGCCGCGCTCGCCCTGCTGCAGTACATCGAGGAGAGCAGTGAGGGGTTCCGCATCCTGGTGCGTGACTCGCACGCCGCCTCCGGGACCGGCACCTTCGCGAGCCTGATCAGTGACATCGCGAGCCAGGTCGAAGACGTGCTGGCCGACGAGTTCAAGGAGCGCGGCTACGATCCCGATCTCGCTCCGATGTACGCCCAGATGCTCGTGGGCATGACCGCGCTGACCGGCCAGTGGTGGCTCGACGTGCGCAAGCCGCGCCGGGAGGATGTCGCGGCCCACCTGGTCAACCTCTCCTGGCACGGCCTCACCGGTCTCGATCCCGCTCCTGCCCTCACCCCCGGGTCGCGTGGCCTCGTGCTCGCTCCCGTGCCGGAGGCGCGTACGGCCCGGCCGAGCGAACGGGAGTCCAAGGAGTTGGAGAAGGCCCGGGAGCGGAAGCTCAAGAAGCAGGAGAAGCTCCGCCGCGAGCAGGAGAAGCAGCGCGAGCGCGAGCTCAAGGGGCAGCAGAAGGCCCTGCGCGAGCAGGAGAAGCAGCGTGAGCGCGAGCAGCGGGAGCTCGCCAGGCAGCGCGAGCGCGAAACCCGCTAGACCCGCTGCCGCGTCGCCGGCCGGACCCGCGCGACGACGAAGATCCGCCGGAACGGAAACGGCGTGCCGTACGGCCGCCGAGGATATGCCTCGCCCAGGGCGCGGGCGCAGTCGGCGAGGAAGCCGGCGTGACGCCCGGGCGGCAGACGATCGAGCATCGGCCGCAGCGCCGTACCCTTCACCCAGTTCAGCACGGCGTCGCCCCCCGGCAGCACGTGGACGTACGTCGTCTCCCAGGCGTCCACCTCGCAGCCGAGCCCGGCGAGCAGGTCCAGGTATTCGGCAGGTTCGCCCACCGGTGATGTCCTCGAGATATCGCCCAGCTCATCCCGCCACGCGGCCGTACGGCACAGCGCGCGGATGACCCGGTGGCTCGGCGCGTCGAAGTTGCCGGGCACCTGGAAGGCGAGCGTGCCGTCCTCGGCCAGCTGTCCGACCCAGCGGGCCAGCAGGTCACGGTGCTCGGGGATCCACTGCAGGACCGCGTTCGAGACGATCACGTCCAGCGGCCTGGCGGGCCGCCAGTCACGGACGTCCGCCACCTCGAACGTCGGTCCGGTCGACGCCTGCCCCGTCGTCGCCCTCCCGATCATCGACTGTGACGAGTCGACGCCGTGGATCTCGGCCTCGGGCCAGCGGCGGCACAAAGTAGCGGTGAGCTCGCCGGTCCCACAGCCGAGGTCGACTACATATGCGGGTTTGTCGGCGTTCACCCGGCTGAGGAGTTCGAAGAACGGCCGGGCCCGCTCGTCCGCGTAGCGCCCGTAGACCTCCGGGTCCCAGATGTCGCTGGTCGCCATGGATGCCCTCCCTAATGTCTTGACGTCAAGATATCAGGCGTTTCCCGGGATATCTCGATGTCAAGACAGCTAGACTCGGGCCTATGAGCTTCCCGAGGCCCGCCGAGGACGAGGTCGACCGGCTGGTCGCGGCATGGCGGCAGGAGCGTCCCGACCTGGACGTCTCCCCGCTCGAGGTGCTGAGCCGGGTGTCCCGGCTGAGCCGGCATCTCGAACGCGAGCGTCGGGCCGCCTTCGCCGCGCACGACATGGAGTCATGGGAGTTCGACGTGCTTACGGCACTGCGCCGCGCGGGCAAGCCGTACGAGCTCAGCCCCGGGGCGCTGCTGCGGGCCACGCTCGTCACCTCCGGGACGATGACGAACCGCATCGACCGACTGGCCGCCGCCGGGCTGGTCACTCGGAATCCCGACCCGGAAGATCGGCGGGGTGTACTGGTACGGCTGACCGCGGCCGGTCTCGCCCGGGTCGACGCCGCCTTCACCGACCTGCTGCGCCGGGAGTGCGAACTCCTGGCCGGTCTCGGACAGCACGAGCGGCAGGCCCTCGCGGGGCTGCTGCGTACACTGCTCGTCCCCTTCGACGCCTCCGCCGAGAACGCGGGAGCCCACCACCCGCCCGTGGGCCGCACCTGACGTTCCCCTCGGGGCCTCCGCGGAGCTTGCTCAAGGCGAGAGGCGGGACTCGAAGGAGTGGGTTCCTAATCGGACGTACCGACCGAGTCTGCCCGTGCCACCTTTTCTGTGTGATTTAGCTCACAACTAGAGCGGGAGCGGCACCTCACGCTGCGTGAGGCGCTGTCCGCCGCCATCCCCGTGATCAGGAAAGACACGAGGAGGTCTCGCGAACGACGGAAGGAACACCGGGTATGTCAGTTTCGGTCACCCTAAAAGTAGATCTATAAAGATGCGCCCACTCCTTGGTCCTTGGGTTAGCGTTTTGAGCATTCCTTTACTGACGAATGGGGCGAAAGCGTCGCTCCACGACAGACCAGGGAGAAAGTAATGAAGCGGACTCTCGCTCTCGGCGGAGCTGTGGCCGGCATGCTGGCCACCGCCGCCATCGCGGCGCCGGCTCACGCCGCCGACGCGCCCCCGGCGGTCAACCTGGCGAACACCAACTTCGCGGCCCAGCAGGTCGTGCAGTACTGGATCGCCGAGGCCAAGGCCAACCTGATCAACGCGACGCCGTACGCCGTGGAGACGACGCTCTCCACCAGGGGCGTCAAACACACCGCGGTGACCAGCGCCAGCGACAAGCCCGGCACCGTCGGGTCGAGTGGCGACCAGAAGGCGGCGACCGCCAAGACGAAGAACGTCAACCTGCCCCGGACCGTGGGCAAGGTGTTCTTCACCGGTGGCGACGGCAGGCCGCACTGGTGCACGGCCACCTCGGTTCAGGGGCAGTACAAGAACCTGGTGGCGACCGCGGGCCACTGCGTCTACGACACCGCAAAGAACAAGGAGACGCTGGGCAACTGGGTCTTCATCCCCGGTTACTACCAGGGCAAGACCCCGTGGGGCATCTACGTGGGCAAGACCGCGTACACCCACAGCGACTACACCGTGTTCGAGGACGGCGACCGCGACTACGCGTTCGTGACCGTCTACAACGGTGTCCAGGTCACCGACGTCAAGTACAACGGTCGTGACTACGACTGGGGTCACGGCAGCAAGGGCCACAAGCACGACAAGGGCCACAAGCAGGACAAGGGCCGCACCCACGACAAGGGCCGGGACTACGAGAAGGGTCGCGGCCACGACGACCGCTCGAAGGCCCGGCAGATCAGCGTTCGCGAGTTCCAGAGCCTGAACGGGAACCGGGACGTCAAGGGCAACGGCCCCTGGGCCAAGGGCACGAGCGTCGTGACCCAGGAGATCAGCGGCAGCAAGTACGAGGACAGCCGCGGCGACTGGTACGTCGGCGACAACGGCACCGCCCTCTACTTCAGGACGAAGGTCCAGGGCGGTCAGCACGACGACGACCACAAGGGTCCCGGCAAGGGCAGGGACTGGGAGCACAAGGACGACCAGAAGATCGGCCCTGGCCCCGGCATCACCGCGGCCAGCGACGAGCTGACGACCCTCGCGGGCAGCCCCTCCGAGTCCCCCGCGCCGTCCGAGTCCCCCGCGCCGTCCGAGACCCCCAGCCCCTCTGCGACCGCCAACCGTCACCCCGACAAGGGCCAGCACCCCGACAGGGACAAGCACCCTCGCAAGCCCGGTGACCACGGCAAGGACAAGCCGCGGTACAAGTACTACAAGCGGACCTTCTGGGCGAAGTCCTACCGCGACGACCACGGGCGCGACCACGACCGCGGTCGTGACCACCGCAAGCCGCGCGTGACGCTCGTCCTGAAGGACGTCGGCCGCCTGGGCGACAACGTGGGCGGGCAGGGCCTGGCCTACAACCAGAAGGTCGGCACCGCGGTCTTCATGTTCGGCTACCCGAGCGGTTCGCACCCGGACGGCAACTACGCCTTCACGGGCCAGACCCTCAAGTGGGCGTACGGCAAGACCTCGAAGGCGCCGGTCGTCGCGAAGATCAAGGGCGAGGAGCTGGTGGCCCTCAAGTCCTCCTTCACGGGTGAGGGCTCCATCGGTTCGCCGTGGCTGTACCGCTACAGCAACGCCAAGCGGCTCGGCTACCTCAACGGTGTCACCACCGCGCTGGCCGACACCGACGGCAACGACCGGGTCGACCACAGCCTCTCCCCGTACTTCGACGGTGAGACGCTGGCCGTCTACAAGATTGCCGAGAAGAACTGGTCCGGCAAGATCGTCTAACCTCTGGGCGAACACTTGAAGTAAAGGAAAGGACCCGGCATCCAGCCGGGTCCTTTTCGTGTTTCATTTCGGCCGTGGCGGCTTTACCCGGCGTTGAATCTCTTGGTGGCTGAAGAATCGACACCCCAGGGATCGACCAGAAGGCCACCAGAAGGCCACCAGAAGGCTCGGCACGCGACCGCTTGTCCGGTCACCCGCGATGGCGGCCGCCCGGCCGTCCGCCGAGGGCGAGACCGCGCTTCGCGTCCGCACTCCCCCGAGCCGGCGCTCCCGACCCCCTATGGGGCCGTCCATCGCCTTAACACGCCTTCACACGCCTTCACACCAGGGGTTTCCAGACCCGACGCGGTGTGGTCACCGAGCCCCCGCCGGACGACTGATGATCCGTTGGACGTGGTCGCGAGCGCCTGCGGTTTCACCGAACCTGTGTGATTTAGGTCACACAGGTGGTTGTACCGGTCCATCGCACAGCGTTACCAAGATCCTTTGAGAGCCCCAATGATCAGCGGAAATACCGTAAAGCCGAGGTAAAGGACTGAACCACTCCGACCGCCTCAGCCCGATCTGGTTCCACATTCCACTTACATCCGCTCAATTCCTCCTATAGCTTTCTCCTCGTTCCTTCACTGACGGATGGGGCGCAAGTGACGTCCCA
>NZ_JBHMQT010000008.1:0-2430 GCF_042435035.1 Sphaerimonospora cavernae | reverse complement strand
CCCTGGGCGATCCCATGAAGTAAGGAAAGGACCCGGCACCCAGCCGGGTCCTTTTCCCTTTTGCGCCCACGTTCTGTCCGCTTCGCGCACGCGTCCTGACCGCCGTAGTGCGTACGGCACGGGCGCTCGTTCGCCCTCCTCGACCGCGTTGTCGGATGCCACCCGCGGTCGTCGGCCGCATCGCCGAGCCGACTTTGACGTGATCGAGAGGCCTTCCGGTTTCCCTCCGGCGATGTGATTTACCTCACAAAGCTTCGGTAACCGTCCAGTCGCACTCGGCAACGAAGATCATTTATGTAGGCTGGCTATCAGCCAAAACGTTGGTAAAGCTCAGGTAAAGCAGAGAGGTGCCCTGGGCCGCCCCAGCCCATGCCCACCCCAAGATGCCCTGACATTCGGTCAAAACCTCCTATAGCTTTCTCATCGATCCTTCACTGACGGATGGGGCGCATGTGTCGCCTCACGACAGACCAAGGGAGAAAGCAATGAAGCGCACCCTCGCTCTCGGCGGTGCCGTGGCCGGCATGCTGGCCACCGCCGCCATCTCGGCCCCCGCGCACGCCGACTCGGTCCCGGCCGTCAACCTGGCGAACACCAACTTCGCGGCCAAGCAGGTCGTGCAGTACTGGATCGGCGAGGCCAAGGCGAACCTGGTCAACGCGACGCCGTACGCCGTGGAGACCACGCTCGACGTCCGTGGCGTCAAGTCCACCTCGCCGGTCTCCGCGAGCGACAAGCCCGGCACCGTCGGGTCGAGCGGCGACCAGAAGGCCGCCACCGCCAAGACGAAGAACATCAACCTGCCCCGGACCCTGGGCAAGGTGTTCTTCACCGGCGCCGACGGCAAGCCGCACTGGTGCTCGGCCACCTCGGTTCAGGGGCAGTACAAGAACCTGGTGGCGACCGCGGGTCACTGCGTCTACGACACCAAGAGCAACAAGGAGACCCTGAACAACTGGATCTTCGTCCCCGGCTACTACCAGGGCAAGACCCCGTGGGGCCTCTACGTCGGTAAGACCGCCTACACCCACAGCGACTACACCGTCTACGAGGACGGCGACCGCGACTACGCGTTCGTGACCGTCTACAACGGTGTCCAGGTCGAGGGCAAGACCGTGGACAAGGTCCGCAACTGGGTCGACAAGCGCGTCTTCAACAGCAAGGCCGAGGCCGAGAAGGCCAAGGCGGACCTGGAGACCAAGGAGACCGGCTGGTCCGGCGAGATCGTGACCGTCCCGGGTCACCAGCTGGCGGGGCCGCGGAGCAGGGAGACCACCGAGGCCACCGCGGTCAGCATCGAGAAGTTCAGCCAGCTGACGGACATCTCGATCGCGGACGCCGGGAAGCTCGCCACGGGTGAGAAGCGGGACCGCAACCTGGGCAAGAACTACGGCGTCAAGGTCGAGCGCGTCTCCAAGCGCCAGTACCCGGGTGACGGAGTCCGCGACGGCGCGTACTACTTCACGAAGGACAACGGCTGGTACAAGGCCACGTACTGGGTGAAGTACACCGTCAGGTACAAGCTGCGCGGCCACATCGTGGACCTGAAGCTGAAGGACGTCGGCAGCCTGGGCTCCAACGTCGGCGGCCAGGGCATCGCCTACAACCAGAAGATCGGCACCGCGGTCTTCATGTTCGGCTACCCGAGCGGTTCGCACCCGGACGGCAACCACGCCTTCACCGGCAAGACCCTCAAGTGGTCGTACGGCAAGACCTTCAAGGCCGCCGCCCCCGCCGTGAAGGCCGAGGAGCTCATGGGCCTGAAGTCCTCCTTCACCGGTGAGGGCTCCCTCGGCTCGGCGTGGCTGTACCGCTACAGCAACGCCAAGCGGCTCGGCTACCTGATGGGTGTTACCAGCGGTGTGTCCGACACCACCGGCAACAACCGCATCGACACCAGCGTTTCGCCGTACTTCGACGGTGAGACCCTGGCCGTCTACAAGGCCGCCGAGAAGAACTGGTCCGGCAAGATCGTCTAACCCCTGGGCGATCCCATGAAGTAAGGAAAGGACCCGGCATCCAGCCGGGTCCTTCTCCGTTGTGCGGGCTGTACGCACCACTTTGTACGTACGGCACGGGTGAGTGGACATCGGACAGCACGGGCCCGGCGGGAGTGGGAGCCCGGCCCCCGCAGGACACCGGCCACGTCTACGGAGGGCGACTTGGACGTGATCGCAAGGTCTTCCGGTTTCCTCCAGATGATGTGATTTACGTCACAAAATACCGTGATTGATCAGACGCGCAGAGTCATCGAGAGCGATCACACCAGTCGATGATCAGCGGAAACGCGGGTAAAGCCCCGGTAAAGCGGGCAGGCGTGCCGGCTGCCACGGCCGGAGCGGAGGGAGCACTCCCCTTACATCCACCTAATTCCTCCTATAGCTTTCTCCTCGTTCCTTCACTGACGGATGGGGCGCAAGTGACGTCCCA
>NZ_JBHMQT010000007.1:0-2632 GCF_042435035.1 Sphaerimonospora cavernae | reverse complement strand
GCAGATGATCGATACGGTTCACGCCGAGACGGAAAGGGAGGAAACGTGATTTTCCGGATGTGCTGTAAACCATCGCCGCTGCGGGTGCGTCAAACTTCGCCGGCCTTCGTACAGAGTAAGTGATCGGGGACGTGTAGCCATGGAAGGGATATGGTGGATGATTCGTGCCATCACCGTCATCACAGTCGCAACCGTCGATGGAGTTCCGTCGTAGCCGATTGCTGTATGGCTTCCCGGCGGTAATTCGCCATTCGCTTGAGGACAACCGGGTCACCGCGTATGTCGATGAGGGGCAGTTCGCCCCGGAGTTGGCGACCCCCCTGGGCGAGGTCGCCGTGGCGACGCTCGCGCTGCTTCTACCCGCCGAGGAGATCCGCCCGACGCCGGCGCTGCGCATCCGCATCAGGCGGAGCGGAGCCCTCGGCCATGAGCTCGCCGTGGCTGAGTTCGCACCGCAGGAGATCACCGTCGCGGTCGACAAGACCCTCATTACCGACGACCTGGCCGCCTACCTGAGCGACGCCGGCACCGCCGTCGCCCGCGGCTTCATCCGCAAACCGACCTGACGACGCACCAGGTCCGGGCTCTATCAGATCGCGGCCAGGCTCAAGAGGGTGGCAGCGATCGGCGACTCGGCCTCCGGCGGGACTGGGGAAGGCCGCAGAAGTCGCGCTTGTGCCGCCGGGGATGGGCTCGGGGGCTGGAGGTCGTAAGCGGGTGGACGAGTGCGCGCGGCCATGATGTCGACGGGCCCGCGTGGGCGAGGCCTGCACGGCCTGCCTTGATCGGTGCCGTGATGGCGGTGAGGCGGATGGCGGTGAGGCGGATCTCGCCGGCCGCGACGACCGCTGCCCGCGTGTGCTCGGGGAGGAGGATTCCGCTGACCCTCCGGATGGGGGCCGGATCGTGATGGTCACCGTGTCGAGATGTGGGGGCGAGCTCGGCCGGGCGGAGCCACTGGATTGTGTGCCTGAGGAGAGGACGCCGATCGCCAGAGCCGCGAAGCCGGCCATGACCACCCGGCGGATCAGGCTGTTTCGACGCCGAGCGCGATGCCGCCCCACCGATGGTGCCGGGAGACGGGTCGGCTTCGGCTTGTACCGGCTGAGAAGCGCCCCGTTTGCCCGGTCGAGCTTGTCCGGAGCCAGTGATGCGTACGGCGAGGGCGGTCCCGAGAGGCGAGGGCCGCGGAGGCCGTAGGGGGCTCGCCCGGCACGACGTGGGCGAGGTATTTCATGGTCATCCATCACGCGCTCCAGATCTGAGAAAATTCCGCCCTGTTACTTTCAGAGATGAGTTGAACACGAATAGTAGTGCGAATCCGTTGATCCGGCCCCGGATTGTCAACGATTTCTGCTGACAACCCGGGGTGATCAACTCCCTGGTCGAGTGCGTGCTCGACCTGAGCTTCCGATCCTCAGCGGAGGGCTCTCACAGAGAACCCGGCCTGCCTCGTATCAGTAGCAGAGGGTGCCGTAGTAGTCGCAGTAGAGGTCGCCACCCGCAAGAATCACGGGGGTGCCCAGGTAGCTCACCGGAGCACCCAGGTAGCCCACCGGCCGTCCCCAGTAGCCGCCCCGGTGACCCCAGTAGCCGCCCCGGTGGCCCCAGCTGCCGCCCGGACGACCCCAGGAACCATGCCCCCAGTCACCGCTGTGGCTGGGGGTGCTCGCCTGTGCGGCCGCGGCCGCGTGCTGCGGCAGGACGGCGGCCTCCGCCGTGGTGGCGAGGGGCGCCAGGAAGGCGAGGGTGGCGGCGCAGGCCGAGCCCGCCAGAAGCAGTCGACGAATCATCGTTACCTCCTGTTCGATCGACGTCACCTGTTGTGACCGCTGTCACGCTACACAGCGGGCAATCATCGTTCTGGGCGGGAACACCTCAAGAGTCGGCAATCTTGCGCTTGACTGCGCGGCACGGGAGAAGGTCAGCCGATCGCGAGCGGCCGACCGGCACGGCTGGCGGGGCCTGCGCGACAGTCGTGGCGCCGGGCGTGACACGGGCGCGACTGCCGTCGACCTCGTCGTACGGAAGCCGGTGTGCTCGGGTGTGATGCGTCGTCAGGTCGGTTTGCGGATGAAGCCGCGGGCGACGGCGGTGCCGGCGTCGCTCAGGTAGGCGGCCAGGTCGTCGGTAATGAGGGTCTTGTCGACCGCGACGGTGATCTCCTGCGGTGCGAACTCGGCCACGGCGAGCTCATGGCCGAGGGCTCCGCTCCGCCTGATGCGGATGCGCAGCGCCGGCGTCGGGCGGATCTCCTCGGCGGGTAGAAGCAGCGCGAGCGTCGCCACGGCGACCTCGCCCAGGGGGGTCGCCAACTCCGGGGCGAACTGCCCCTCATCGACATACGCGGTGACCCGGTTGCCCTCCAGCGAATGGCGAATTACCGCCGGGAAGCCATACAGCAATCGGCTACGACGGAACTCCATCGACGGTTGCGACTGTGATGACGGTGATGACGGTGATGACACGAAGCATCCACCATATCCCTTCTGCGTTACCACTCCCCCGAGTGTTTGCGCCATTCGGATTCCAAGAAAGTTTGACGCACCCGCCCCGGCGATGGTTGACGACACATCCGGAAAATCACGTTTCCTCCCTTTCCGTCTCGGCGTGAACCGTATCGATCATCTGC